>JADFLZ010000407.1 GCA_022564135.1 Candidatus Zixiibacteriota bacterium | reverse complement strand
CACAAGCGTGGTGCTCTGCGGCGTCATGCCCAAATTCGATGAGAATCTCAAGAACTGTCAGATTTTGGCAAACTGCTTCAGGATAAAATCGAGCGTCGAATACCGAATTGGTACCGTCACACACAAAGATGGCGAGTATCCTACTCAGATTTATGCTTCAATACGCGGACCCGAAGATTCCAAAACTAAAAAGCTGGTTAAGAGCGGCACTAAAGTTGTTGGAATCTGCTCGTCGCGCTTAAAAGGCAGCCTTTACTATTTCTCATTTGATATTGCTTCAGCCGGCGATCATCACAAACTGGCTTTCGTCGAATCAATATTGCAGGCAGAAAAGATCGAATCGAATTTATACTGTAGCGACCCGGCAGTAGATATCGCTTTCCAGATGGGATCCAAATCCGGCATGCTCTGTATTGTAGCGCCCCCGCCGGGAGAACTTTCCAGTGGTTTTGAGGCTCCCTCAAAAGAGATAATAATCAAAGCGGATTTAAAACCATTAGGCTTTAAAGCTGCCAATATCAAACTGACCAACCTCTTTGATGATCCTGAGGAATCTACACCGATTAGAACGTCGGCTAAAGAGTTAAAAGAAGGGCTGGCGCTTAGCATCAGCTTCCCCGATGGCATCATCTTCCACGTAGAGAAAAGACAATAGTATCGGGTGTAGTTTGACGTTTTTGATAAATATGATTGAGCAGAGATATATGGCAGCAGCGTTTTTACTGGCGCTGCTGCCTTTCTTTGTAATTGGCTGCGACAACGTTGCTGTTGACAGCTATTATAGAAAAGGAGCCCTGGCTACCGCCTCCCCCATAGCAACTCAAGTTGGTGAGCAGGTTTTTGCCAGAGGCGGCAATGCTTTTGATGTGGCTGTTGCCGTAGGATTTGCTCTGGCGGTTGTTCATCCGGAAGCCGGCAATATCGGCGGCGGCGGCTTTGCTGTTATCCGTGACGCTTCTACTAAAGAAATAAAAGCGCTCGATTTTAGAGAAAAAGCTCCTCTGGCATCTTCTGAAAAGATGTATCTGGATTCTCTGGGTGACCCCATCGAAAATATGTCAACTGTCGGGGCATTCGCCTGCGGCGTGCCCGGTACAGTTGCCGGATTGTATGAGCTGTGGCAAAAACATGGCAGCATGAAATGGCCGGAGCTGATTAGTTATGCTATTCTGCTGGCAGACTCAGGATTTATCTTAAACGCTTATCAGGCTGAATCTCTGGCCAAATACAAAGACAGACTGTCTGTTTTTGATGAAAGCTCCCGGCTGTTCTTCACCGGCAGCAAAAACTGGCAGGAGGGAGATAATTTTGTCAACAGGCAATTAGGACAGACACTCGCAAAAATTGCAAACGAGGGTCCTGAGTCTTTTTATAGTGGAGATATTGCCGACAGTATTGTTGCCACGGTCAAGCGCTATGGCGGACTATTCAGCCACGAAGATCTGGCCAGCTACCAAATAAAATGGCGCCAGCCGGTAAACTTCAGATTTGACTCGCTTCAGATTTATTCAATGCCGCCGCCCAGTTCAGGCGGGCTGATAATGGGGCAGATTTTGAAACTTGTCGAAGCCTATGATTTCAGTAAATTCGAAGCCGGTTCCATCGAATATATACACCTTTTTTGCGAATCAGCCCGGCTGGCCTTTGCCGACCGTTCAGAATATCTGGGCGACCCCGATTTTTATAACATCCCTTTTGATTTGTTAGACAGCGCCTACATTTCCAGGCGCCGGCAGCTAATCAATCTGAATCAGGTAAATTCATCATCGGAAATTCTACCGGGTATTATGCCCAGCCGCGAATCAGGGCAAACCACCCATTATTCTGTGGTAGATGCTCAGGGCAACATGGTGGCGGTAACTTACACTCTCAATAGTGCCTATGGCTCAAAGCTTGCCGTCAGCGGCTGCGGCTTTTTATTAAACAACGAAATGGATGATTTTGCCATAGCGCCGGGTGTGGCCAATCTTTATGGTCTGGTGGGCGGTGAGGCCAATAAAATTGAACCTGCCAAGAGAATGCTGTCATCGATGTCTCCGACAATAGTTCTAAAAAACGACAAACCATTTTTGATTTTAGGTTCACGCGGCGGCTCTGAGATAATAACTGCCGTGGCACAGTTGTTAATTAACTTTAGCAGATTCAATTTGTCTTTAGAAAAGTCCTTGTCACAGCCTCGTTTTCATCACCAGTGGCTGCCCGATAATATCGTTCTCGAAGAGAAATCTTTTGATATCAATCTTAAGCAGGGGCTCATAAAACTTGGTCACATAATAAAAGAAGCTGATGTGTTAAGTGAAATTCATGCTGTTTACATAAATGGTGCAGGTCTGATGATCGCTTCCGCCGACCGCCGAGGACCCGGCCATGCCGGCGGACAATAGTTTTTACTAAACGGCTTTATGATTTATGCTTTATGATTTATGATTGAGGCTTTGAGTCCTCAGAGACAGAGCCGGTATCGTTAATCTTAAATTCAAACTTAATTTTTCTAATAGCTAAAATAATAGCGCCGGCTCCGGTCATGCTTCCTAACAGATAAAGCAGAATCCCCAGATAAGGAATGGCTAAGATTATTGCCAGAACAATCAGCCCCAGCATAAGTTGAGTTTTACTCAATAGCGCCGGATTTTTCTTAAGTTTCCGTACCAGGAACATTCCGATAAATAAGGCCATTAAAATTTTGCCAACGTAAAATAATATCCCGCCTGAAACCGCGCCGAAGGCTGATACCGGAAA
>JADFLZ010000406.1 GCA_022564135.1 Candidatus Zixiibacteriota bacterium | reverse complement strand
AATAAATCTTCTACGGTAGTACGAATTCTGTAAAATGCATTGCTGAACAGATAAAAGATTATAGACAGAATCGCTTCTTCTTCATCTTCTTTTTCTTCAGAACTTTCTTCACGTTTGCCCGTTACTTCTATCAAATTCCCTAATATCAACTTGTAAACTGCACGACAGGTGACGAACTCTCCAAAAGGCGAACATTGAATCATTTCCGGCAAAGTTCTTTTACCATTTATCATGGACAATACTCGAAATTCTTCCATGGTCAGTCTGACTTCGTCACTATTTGTCTTGGGTGAAACGGCTACAGACAGCATCATTTCGTCTGGCGGCAGCACTTTTTGAATTTCCAGCCATTCATCAATACGGCGGGTTCCTTCCATAACGATACTCATGGTGGTGAGGTCTACTAAAAAAGGTGCGTTTTTGGGACTGGTCCCTTCGTGGAAAACGAAGTTCCCTTCCTGCCAGGAAAAAAGATTATAGACTATTTCTTCAATTTGAAATTTCAGACACTCAGCGATTTCATCCTTTTCAAAAAGGTTCATATCCACAAGTGTGGTACCCAGCTGTCTGCCGGTCTGCTTGTGCAGAGTTATGGCACGCTCCAACTGGTCTTTGGAAAGTTTCCCCTTACGCAGCAACATATTGCCCAGCAAATCTTCAGTAGTATTCAACGACGAGGCATAAATGATGTTGCCGTTTTTAAAGGCTACTTCCTTTTGCCTGGCACTGGTGTTTACTTCCAGAACTCCTGTCTTCTTGCCCGTTGACAATAATTGCAGGATATCCGAGAATGAGACTGTTTTTAAATTTCCTGACAAACTCATATTTTTTCCCTCTGACAGACCCTATCTTATTGAATGCTCCCTTCAATAGGGCTCAATTCCCTTTATTTATCGGGTATTTCAGGGGATAACTTAAGGTAGAATCATCAAAACCGAGAGACTTGGAAACTACTGTCATGCCGGTTCTTAAGCTTGATCCGACAGCCTCCGGTTTGCCCAATATCCGTAACTATTTTCTGGTATTCTGCATCAGGTAAAGAACCGGCGCCTTTCTGCTCAATTCTTGAACAGACCAGCTGCGCTAAGTTGCTTTGACTTCCGATAATTTCTTCAATTTCTGAGCGGGCTATCTTGCTTCTTCCGGTATATATGACCAGAGACGGTTTTGTTAAATTAACTTTATTTTCAGCGGACAGAATATTCTGATTTGCTATTAGTATCGATGAATTATAAAATTCAAGCTCAATCAGATTTTTCGAAGGATAATAGCCCGGCAGCGATTTTTTAGAATTCTCTGCCGGAAATGACTCAATTTTGATGGTGCTGTAATTCCCAAAAAGTGTCCGGCTGATGTCCGAAAAGCTCTTTTTTAGCCTGGTGTCTGCCAGGACAGACTTGGCCTGATAGCTGAGGCAGAGCCTAGAAATATCATCGATAGCTCCATACTCGGCTGACATCACGAAAACCTGGCCGAGCCCCTCCACGCCTAATTCATCAAAGACCGAGCTGAAGATACGTTCATCTATCGGGTACGGTTTCCGGGTTAAGCCGCTGATTATCAAGTCTGGCACCTGGCTTTGATTCTGATAAATTAAAATACCGGTGCCACCGGGTATGTTAAAAATATCGACTGTGCAAAAGTCATTAGAACGGAAGGAAGCAGAAACCAAGCTGCTAAGCATGACAATGCTTATGACTATTGCAGTAGCAAAAACAGTGACTCGCCGAAGCAATTTGCTGCTAATAGAGAATGCAGCCAGAACCAGCAGACCATAGAATAAAATTACTGCCAGAACAGAAATATCGCCGGTATTGACAATAACGCTTTGCTCTTCTCCAAACAGACTTAGAAAATATAACACCAGTTGCATAAAAGAATCGAGAAGCGAACCAAAGAACATCCCCAGGATAGGCAGTATAAAATCCAGCAGGAGAAGTATCAGCACACCCACGACAGCGATTGAAACAAGCGGAATAATTACGAGATTAGCTATCACAGAAATCGCCGGCACTTTTCCGAAATAAAGTGCTATCAGAGGCATTGAGAATAGCTGAGCAATCAGCGAAATCATAAACGGCAGCAGCAGCCAGCGGTACCAGCCTGTGTGATTAACAGCTTCAAAAAGTTTAGCCGCTCTCGGCGTTACAAATATCAATCCCCAGGCAGTCACAAATGAAAGTTGAAAGCCAACGTTGAACAATTGAGTCGGCGCCGCCAGCAGGATGATCATGGCGGCAGAAGCAATTATCTGATTTAAGTTATATCGTCGCTCAAAAACATTTGCCAGTAAAATCAAAATAGCCATCAACGAAGCTCTTACCACCGATGGCTCCCCATACGACAGCAGTGCAAAGAGTATAACACAGCCCATTAATACCATAGCCCGTCTTTTTCTGGGCAGAGCTAAAGGACGAAGAACTATTATCAAAAAGAAAATCACTAATGCCACATTGGAGCCCGAAACTGCCAGTAGAGGCAGTGTCCCGGAATCTCTGAACCATCTGTAGACGTCAGGCGGAATATCTCTGGTTTCACCAATCAAAAAACCAGCCGAGAGCGAGGCGGCAACTTCAGAAAGATTTCGAGACAGACTTTCTGAAATTTCCTCACGTAGTAAATCAACATAGGCTATAATGCTTCTTCCCCCCGGCTTTCCCACTCGAACATTTAAGAGAGTCGGCAAATAGACAATTCCATGGATGCCTTTGTGCCTTAAGTATCTGGCGTAGTCAAATCCA
>JADFLZ010000405.1 GCA_022564135.1 Candidatus Zixiibacteriota bacterium | reverse complement strand
CAGAAAGCCTCGGTCGTCTGTCCCGATAAAGTTCGGCCGCTGGCATCTGTTATGGTGCCTGAAATCCAAATCGGAATTTCGAGCTTTCGCTCATCAAGAAGTTCAGAAATTGCAAACAGGGCCGCCTTGGCATTAAGCGTATCAAAAATTGTCTCGACTATCAAAATATCACAGCCGCCGTCAATCAGGCCTCTGGCCTGGTCAAAATAACTGCTGCGCATACTTTCAAAAGTAGCGTTTCTAAAGCCGGGGTTGTTTACATCAGGAGAGATAGAACAGGTTTTACTGGTTGGTCCCAGCGTGCCGGCTACGAATCGAGGTTTGTCCGGGTTTTGAGCGGTGAAATCGTCGGCTGCCTGGCGGGCAAGTTTGCCCGACTCCAGATTTATTTCGTAAGCGTAATCTTCGGTCTTATAGTCTGACTGCGAGACAACGGTACCGTTAAATGTATTCGTCTCTATTATGTCTGCGCCAGCTTCAAGATAGGCCCGGTGGATATTAGCAATAATCTCCGGCTTGGTTAATGAGAGTAGGTCATTATTCCCTTTTAAGTCCTGAGGGTGGTCGGCGAATCTATCTCCGCGAAAATCAGCCTCACTGAGATTATGCGACTGAATCATAGTGCCCATAGCTCCGTCGAGCACCAGTATGCGCTGGCTTAGAGCTTTTTTAAGTTTGCTGATTCGTTCCTGTAAAGTCATAGCTGTCCCTGAAAATGTTTCCTAATCATATTCATATCGACAAATATTCGGCCTAATTTATTACAGGAAAATAGCTTAATTGCTGTCCATATTCAATTGAATAATTAATTTAACTGTGTGAAATAAAATGGAGAATGCCGCTACTGGTTTATTGTCTATTTCCAGAATTTTTTTGTCTGCACAAAAATCAGTATCAAGCCAACAAATGCTGTCACAAATAAGGTAATAACTACAAGTTTGTCGCTAATCATTTTTTCCTCTTACTTTACTGCCAGTCCAAAAAGATCAAGGCTTTTGTCGACTTCTATTGTTTCTACCCGAAAGTCAGACATTGGATACTTCTGTTTTATATCTTCGTCAAGCGAACTGCCTTTCTGGCCGCGCCTTCGCTGAAGAAATCGGGACAGCTTATAATCCAGAGCCTCCGGCAGCAGCTTTCTCAGCCCAATATTCAAGGCCACCGACATCAACCCGCCCCGCTTGATTCTTTTAAATTCTATCTCATGAATTTCTGCAGTAGCGCTTATCCCGAACATATCTACCTGCGCAAAGTGTTTTTCAAGAAGTCCTTTGAGCTCCCTGGCATAATATTCTCTTTTGTGAAAGCGGTTAAACGGCTTTTGTCCCGGTTTGAGCCGGGTGGCCCGGTTGGGAGTGGTCATAAAGAGTTTGCCGCCCTTTTTTAAGACTCTCTCCAGTTCTGCTACAAACAAGTCGTCGTCCTCAATATGCTCTATTACTTGAAAAGCAACCGCGACATCCAGGGAATTAGTTTCAAAAGGAAGAGTCCTGCCGTCATAAATGATATACTTACAGTTGTTGCTCGAATATTTCTCGTTAGCATAGTCGACGACTTTTTGAATTACGTCTACTCCGGTAACTTCCCGGCAGTGTTCAGAGAGCATGCGGGTGCCGTAGCCCTCGCCAAATCCGAGATCCATTATCAGGTCATCCGCAGAAATCTGTTTATTAAGCCAGTCATAAACGAAATAATGTCTCATCAGCTGAATATAATCTTCAGCCGTATGGATATCTTCGGGGATAAGTCTTTCGCCGGGTCTTAGCTCTGTTGCCATAATAGTTCTTGTTAAATTTTTTAACTTATTAGCGGCAAATATAAGTCCGCCAAGAGAATTCACCAAGAAAAATATAAATCTTAAAGCCCCAAAACAGCCAGGTCAGGCCGACTTTTAGTTGCCAGCAAATCCGGCTTTAATTATGCTCAGGTAAGAACAGCTGCCAAAAAGGAAAATCATTGGGTAAGAATGGGTAAAAAGAAAAAAGCAATACAATCACAGCCGCTGCCCAGAAGGCCGGGAATAAATTTTGAGAATTCTCCTTATTATGTTCCGGTAATATTTGGAATAATGCTGCTGGCATTGGTCATGCTTTTCGGAGATTTCTTGTTTTCCGACAAAATGCTCTACGGCTCCGATATGCTCAATGCCGGTGTTTATCACCGGGCCATGCTGGTCGATCACTTTCTTGAGCATGGCAAAATCCCCCAATGGAATCCTCATGTATTTGGGGGTATGCCCTATGTTGAAGCCTTCCATGGCGACATTTTTTATCCGTTTTCAGTCACGAAATTCTTTTTTTCCTCCCTTCATTTTCATCTTGGCTTTATCCTGATTTTGCACATCTTTTTTGCCGGCATTTTTATGTATCTGGCTGCCAGACAGTTTGCCTTAAGCAAAACGGCGGCTTGGAATGGAGGCAGTCGACTTCGGAAAGGCTGCACCCTGGCCCGAACGCCGCTTAGCCGGCGTTTTCTGGCGAGAAATCATGGATCGCCCTTCGGAGCCTGCTAGCATCTAATTTGATGCAAATCTAGTGCGGAGGCACTCTCGTGATCGACATCAGCAAGGGGTTCGGTCCGCTCGACATGGCGGCAATGGAAGTCTCTGACACCATCCTGCTGGTCACGCAACTGGACTTGCCCTGCCTGCGCAACGTGGTGCGGCTGCTGCAATTCTTCGATCTGAACGAGGGGCTCGGCGACAAGGTCAAAGTGGTGGTGAACCGCTTCGGGCTGGAGGCAAATCA
>JADFLZ010000404.1 GCA_022564135.1 Candidatus Zixiibacteriota bacterium | reverse complement strand
AAGTGCTGTCGTTAAACCTGAGATAGGTGACATCGTCACCTCTTTTTGTTAGCGTAAGGTTAGAGGAGTTTTGACAAAATTGTCATGAAAATTTTAATTCGCACTATTGTATTTTCAATTCTCGTACCCGGCACTGTCGGGGGCTGGGCGCCGTACTGGCTTGCGCACTCCGGGCTTGATGGCTTAATGCTGGGCAAAGCGATGGGATCGATCGTCACCGACGTAATTGGCATATTGTTTACGGCCATTGGTGCTTTGATTTATCTCTGGTGTGCTTATGATTTTGTTTTTATCGGCCGGGGCACGCCGGCGCCTTTTGCTCCGCCCAAGACTCTGGTAATCCGCGGACTTTATAAATTTGTCAGAAACCCGATGTATATCGGTGTATTGTTAGCTATAATCGGACAGGGCTTTATCTATGGCTCGCCGGTCTTATTTATCTATGCGCTTTTGATATTTATCATGTTTCATTCTTTTGTAGTCTTGTACGAAGAACCGGTTTTGAAAAAGATGTTCGGCTATGATTATCTGGCCTACGGCAAACAGGCCAATCGCTGGCTGCCGACTTGCTGCAATGATTGCGAGGGTTCGGATTGCTGCGAAGAATGAAAAGAGTATCTTCCGGCTCCCCCTACGAAAAAACTATCGGCTTCTCGCGCGCTGTCCGTATCGGTAATATCATTGCTGTTTCAGGCACCGGGCCGATAGCGGACGATGGCTCTACGGCTTCGCCCGGCGATGCCTACGCTCAGGCCAAACGATGTCTGGAGATTATCGCTACAGCAATCAAAGATGCCGGCGGAAGACTCGAAAATGTTTTCAGAACCCGCATGTATATTACAGACGCTGCGGATCAGGAAAAAGTCGGCCGGGCGCACGGCGAATATTTTGGCGAGATAAAACCTGCTTCTACCATGGTGGTCGTCAAAGCTTTGGTGCGCGATGACTGGCTGGTTGAAATAGAGGCGGACTGTTACGCCGAAGACGAGTAGAAGCCTCAGGAGACTTTTTGCTGCTGACTGATAAGCCCCAGCTGTTTTAGCCTGGAGCCAATCGCACCGGGCTGCCTTTGCAAAATTTCTGCCAATTGATTTATTCTGTGTCCCTTGCGAAATAACTCGGTCAAAGACCTGTCTTCTTGCGCGTCCCACTTTTCATAAGCTCTGGGGTGTTTGGCCCGAATTTGAGTGATATTTAAGACTTTAGTGTTCAGCCGGATTTCGCTCTCTAAACAAATATTACTGGTATCCACCAGAATGCACTCGATAACTTCTTTGGCAAGCTGGGCGGTTGTCATTATGTCGGCCATCGTAATCTGCGGATATAAAGCTATGACCTGCTTATAGGTAGAGCCACGGCTTAAGAGATTAAGAATGTCGAGAACCGATATCCCGGTGTCTCTGATCAGGATTGACTTTTGCATAAGTTCACCTCACTTTGTTTGCGCGTCTATCAATAAAAGGGGTGGACTGTCAGCAGCTGTCAGCCTAAATTACTTAGTATTTAAATGTGATGTTGACAGATTTTCAGCTAACTCTTATGAATTTACGAAGGAAATAACCAGATGCAATTTGGAGCACACGAGTCGATTTCGGGAGGGGTTTTTAACGCCATCGAGCGCGGGCAGACTGCCACCTGCGACACTATTCAGATGTTTAACAAATCTAACAGTCAGTGGCGGGCCAAAAAAATCGAGCAGGCTGAGCTCGACAAATATTTTGAAAAAATAAAAGAAACCGGCGTGACTGTGGCCACCTCGCACAGCAGCTATCTGATAAATATCGCCTCGCCTGTCAAAGAGCTAAATGAAAAATCATACAATGCGCTCAAAGAAGAGATGGAGCGCTGTGAAATGCTCAAAATCCCCAATCTGGTCATGCACCCGGGTTCGCATGTCGGCACCGGCGAAGAGGCCGGTATCAAACGAATTATCAAAAACCTAAACAAGTTATTCAAAGAGCTCAAAAATAATAATGTCTGTCTGCTGCTTGAGACTACCGCCGGGCAGGGCAGTAATCTGGGCTATACCTTTGAGCAGATAGGCGAGATGATTGATGGCGTCAAAGTTCAGGACCATATCGGAGTATGTTTAGATACCTGCCATATATTTGCAGCCGGCTATCCTATTGGCGACCCCAAAGAATATAAAAAGACGATGAAAAAGTTTGAAGATCTAATAGGCATAGACAAACTTAAAATCATCCATATGAACGACTCTAAAAAAGAGTTCGGCTCCAAAAAAGACCGGCACGAGCATATCGGTAAAGGTCATATCGGCATCGAAGCCTTCCGCAATATCGTCAACGACAAACGCTTAAAAAATATCCCGATGATTCTCGAAACCCCTAAAGAAGAAGAATTAAAAGAAGACAGAGAGAATCTTAAACTGCTGCGGAGTTTGGTGAAGGGATAAAAGATGGAAGAGCGGATACAACAAAAGCCGACAGCTGTAAGAGTGATTGGAATCTTTCTAATTGTGACATCGGCTTACATGATACTTACAAGCCCATATGCGATTGCATCTGCTTGGAGTTTTGACAGCTCCCTCTTGTTGTTCTCTCCAACAGTTACATTTATAATTAATACTTTCTGGTTAGTATACTATGTTGCTCTCTTGATAGTGAGCGTTCACTTCCTTAAGGCAAAAGAGTGGGCGAGAAGTACGATTGATGTGTTTACTTGGATTTACTTGTTTTTATCAAGTGGTATTTCTGCATACATGCTAATTGGAAAACCAAATCATATGGA
>JADFLZ010000044.1 GCA_022564135.1 Candidatus Zixiibacteriota bacterium | reverse complement strand
TGTAACCATGGATGTTGAGTTGATAATGCCCATAGCTATTGAGAAAGAGCTTCGTTTTGCCATCCGCGAGGGCGGCAAGACCGTCGGCGCCGGCGTTGTCAGTGAAGTGATTGAAGGATAAGTAGAAAGAACAATGGAAGCACAAAAAATAAGAATCAGGCTGAAAGCATACGATCATTACGCTTTAGACCGTTCGACAAAAGAGATAACTGACACGGTGCTGCGTACTGGTGCGCGTATTATCGGACCTGTGCCGCTTCCGACCAAGCGCACGGTTTATACTGTGTTGCGCTCTCCGCACGTAGACAAGAAGTCGCGTGAACAATTTGAAACCAGAATACATAAGAGATTAATTGATATTTACGAATCGACCCCGGCCACAGTTGACGCTTTGATGAAGCTCGATTTACCGGCTGGTGTGGATGTCGAAATAAAAACCTGATAGATGATTTGATGAAAGAAATTCTCGGAAAAAAACTTGGAATGACGCAAATCTTTCGCGAAAACGGCGAAGTCGTGCCGGTCACCGTCATAGAAGCGGGGCCATGCTATGTCGTTCAGGTTAAGACCAAAGAAAAAGATGGCTACAGCGCCATTCAGGTAGGTTTTGGAGCGCAAAAAGAAAGCCGCTTCAACAAGCCCTCGAAAAAAAGATTTGAAAATGCCAACGTAAAGCCAACACGCTACCTTCGGGAAATCAAGTTCGACGAAAGTGAACTCGAAGCCGGAGCTGAAATCAAGGCTGATATTTTCAAAGAAGGCGAGAGGGTTGATGTTACCGGTATTTCGCGAGGGCTCGGTTTTTCAGGTACAATGAAGCGCCACCATTTTTCCGGCGGAGATAAGACACACGGTCAGTCGGACCGCTGGCGGGCGCCTGGTTCTATCGGCCAGTCATCAGATCCTTCGAGAGTATTCAAGGGCATGAAGATGTCCGGCAGGATGGGAAAAGATAAAGTAACCGTTTTGAACTTAGAAGTAGTGCGGGTTATACCGGATGAAAATCTGATTCTTGTTAAAGGCCCTGTACCCGGTTTTAATGGTTCGCTGCTAAAAATTAGAAACTCGAACAGAAGATAAATTTAGATGAACGTTACGGTATACAATCAGGATGGCAAAGAAGTCGGCAAGGTAACACTCAAGCCGGAAGTTTTCGGCGTCGAGCCAAGCGAGTCGCTGGTGCATCAGTATGTAGTCAATTATCTGGCTCGCCAGAGACAGGGTACAGCCAAGACCAAACAGCGCGGCGAAGTTCGCGGCGGCGGCAGAAAGCCTTATCGCCAGAAAGGCACCGGACGTGCCCGGGCAGGTACTATTCGTTCACCTCTCTGGAGGGGCGGCGGTACCGTTTTCGGACCTCAACCAAGGTCCTATGGCTCTAAACTGCCTAAGAAAATGAAGAGAAAAGTTTTTCAGTCAATTTTTTCAGATAAGGCTCAGAGTAAGTCAATTAAAGTGCTGGATAAAATTTCATTCGATGAGCCTAAAACCAAGGCTATGGTAAATATGCTGGCAAATCTGGGATTGGAAAATAAGAAGTGTCTGGTGCTCGATGAAGGCAAAAACGATAACCTGGTCATGTCCTGCAGGAATCTGCAGCGCACAAAATATACGCGCGCTTCGTTGGCCAATGGCTACGATTTGCTCAATGCTGATGTGCTGGTAATGACCAAAGCCGGCCTTGACAAGGTTCAGGAGGTGTTCGTATGAGCCACGATACACGCCAGCTGATTTATTCTCATATTGCTACTGAGCGCACAACCGATCTGCGTGCCAAGAATAATGAATACGTTTTCAGGGTTGATAAGAAGGCTAATAAACACGTTATCAAGAAAGCCGTTGAAAATGCTTTCAAGGTAAAAGTTGTAGATGTTCGCACACTGGTTGTCCCCGGGAAAACTCGCCGAGTGGGACAGCATCCCGAGGGCAGAACCTTAAGCTGGAAAAAAGCATTTGTCAGGCTTAAAGAAGGCGAAGTAATTGCGATATTTGAAGGTTAATGATTAGGGCAGATATATAAGATGGCTATTAAAAAGTTTAGACCGGTTACACCGTCGCTCAGGTTCAGAACTGTACCTGTGTTTGATGAAGAAATTACTGCAAGCGTACCGGAAAAGTCTTTACTTCGTCCGCTGAAGAAATCAGGTGGTCGTAACAACAAAGGTCGCATTACAGCCTATTGTCGGGGCGGCGGACACAAGCGTCGCTATCGCTTAATTGACTTTAAGCGGAACAAGTTTGACGTACCAGCCAGGGTGGCTTCCATAGAATACGATCCGAATCGCTCGGCTCGAATCGCCCTGCTTCATTATTTGGACGGCGAAAAAAGATATATTGTAGCTCCGGCCAACCTCAAAGTAGATACTATGATTGTCTCGGGCGAAAATGTTGACAACAAAATTGGCAATACCACCAGATTGCAGCATATGCCGCTGGGAACAATCTGTCACAATATTGAATTGCGTCCGGGCAAAGGCGCTCAGATGGCCCGCTCGGCAGGCGCGTTTGTTCAGCTGGTGGCTCGTGAAGGAAACAAAACGACACTGAAAATGCCTTCCGGTGAAGTTCGTATAGTGCCGACCTCCTGTTTTGCGACTTATGGTCAGGTTTCCAACCTGTTTCATAAAAACGTAACCTGGGGTAAAGCCGGTGCCTCGCGCTGGAGAGGCAGAAGGCCGTCGGTCAGAGGTGTAGCCATGAACCCGGTTGACCATCCTATGGGTGGCGGCGAAGGCCGCAGCTCGGGTGGACGTCATCCCTGCACGCCCTGGGGGAAGCCGACTAAAGGCTACAAAACCAGAAGAAAAAGAAAATCACTGGCCCACTTAGTGGAAGATCGCAGAGCGAAAAAATAGGGAGTAGATTGAACTTATGCCACGCTCATTAAAAAAAGGACCGTTTGTAGACGAGAAGCTTCAGAAAAAAGTTGAGGCTCTTAACGAATCGAATGAAAAGAAAGTCATCAAAACCTGGTCGCGGCGCTCAACCGTCCTGCCGGAATTTGTGGGGCATACTTTTGCGGTTCACAACGGCAAGAAATTTGTGCCTATTTTCGTAACTGAAAATATGGTCGGACATAAACTCGGTGAATTTTCTCCAACCAGAACGTTTCGCGGTCATGCCGGAAAATTAACCGAACGTGGATCTTCTATAAAAAGAAGTGCAGGATAAGAAAAGCTATGATAGTGCGCTCAACAGCAAGATTAAGATATGTCAGCATCCCGCCGCGCAAAATGCGCTTAGTAGGTGATATGGTAAAAGGTATGCCGGTTGAAAGAGCACTTAACGTGCTTAACTTTACTCCCCGTATCGCGGCCAGGCATATCGCTAAGACCGTAAAGTCTGCTGCAGCCAACGCTCTCTCAATTCAGGGAACTGACCATTTGAAACCGGAAGACTTAGTGGTAACAGATGTAATAGTTGACGCGGCCCCTACTGCCAAGAGATTGAGATTTCAATCAATGGGGCGTGTCTTCAGAATTAGAAAACGTTTCTGCCACCTGACCATACATATCGAAGGTGAAGCAGACATTGTGCAGCCGGCAGTCAAGGCAGGCAAGTCCTCCGAAGGCAGCACGAAGACTGCTGCAGTAAAGAAGAAGAAAAAAATTAGTACTAAGAAGACAGCCAAGGCGAAAAGTGGAAAATCCAAAGCGACGGCAGCTAAGGCTAAAACTACCGCAGCCAAAAAAACGACAACAAAGGCTGTTAAAAAAGGTAATAAGTAAGAGGTTAGGAATTTAATTTTGGGTCAAAAGACACATCCAATAGGCTTTAGGCTGGGCATAATTCGTACCTGGAACAGCCGCTGGTTTGCGCCGGGGTATAAAGTTGCAGATCTACTGAACGAAGATATCCTGATAAAAAAATATGTGAAGAGACGTCTGGAAAATGCCGGAATCTCAAGCGTTCAAATTGCACGCGCCCCCAAGAGAGTATCGGTTGATATTCATACTTCGCGCCCCGGAATAGTGATTGGTCGAAAAGGAGCCGAAGTTGATAAGCTGCGCGATGAGCTTAAGCTGTTGACCGGTAAAGATATTGTATTGAACATTGTAGAAGTAAGAAAGCCGGAGCTGGATGCCGCTTTAGTGGCTGATTCAATCGCCAGACAGCTTGAGGGCCGGGTGTCGTTCAGGAGAGCTATGAAAAAATCTCTGGCTGCTACTATGAAAATGGGAGCAGTCGGCATAAAAATTCAATGCGGCGGGCGTTTGGGAGGTGCTGAGATTGCACGCTCGGAAAAATATCACGCCGGCAGAGTTCCTCTACATACTCTGCGTGCTGACATCGATTATTCTATCGCAACCGCTCACACAACCTACGGCTGCATAGGAGTCAAGGTATGGATTTGCCGTGGCGAAATTATGGGAAAAGGAAACTTTGTCGGTCAGCCTGAACAGCAGCGTGATACTGAGCGATCAGGCGAGCAGCAGGCCTCGCGACGCCGTCCTGACCAGCGCAGGCCCAGAGGCGGTGGTGACGGCAAACGTCCTCGCGGTCGTGTTCGTAAAGCCGGAGCAGGCGACCAGGCTCCTAAAGGGCGACGTCCCGATGCGCCATCAAGACCAGCCGGACAGAAGACAACAATGCCGAAGAAAACCGATTCTAAGCCAGCAGCTGACAAACCGGTTACAAAAGCTAAAGATGACTCTAAGGAGAAATAAGGAAAACATTAATTTTTCCGGATAGATAAACTTATGTTAATGCCAAAGAAAACAAAGTTTCGTAAACAGCAGCGTGGTCGCAGAGGCGGCAAAGCCAAAGGCGGCTTTAATATCGATTTTGGTGAATATGGGCTGAAAGCCCTTGAGCCGTGCTGGATGACAAATCGTCAGATTGAAGCAGCTCGAGTGGCGATGACGCGCTATATCAAACGTGGCGGTAAAATCTGGATCAGAATATTTCCGGATAAACCGGTGACTAAAAAACCGGCAGAAACCAGAATGGGAAAAGGTAAAGGCGCCCCGGAATATTGGGTGGCAGTTGTTAAGCCCGGCAGAATTATGTTTGAAGTTGAAGGAGTCTCTGAAGAGCTGGCCAGAGAAGCCATGCGTCTGGCCTCCAGAAAGCTGCCGATTAAAACAAGGTTTGTCCGCAGAGAAGATACAGAAGGTGTATAGAAGTGAATAAAGTTCCGCAATTTAGAGAGTTGACCAGGGCAGAGCTTGAGCAGAAAAGAGCTGAGCTGATGGATGAAAAATTTAATCTGCGGATGCAGCAGTCTATCAGGGCGCTGGATAATCCACTTCGCTTAAGACAAATCAGAAGAGAAGTGGCGCAGGTCATGACCATTCTGCGAGAAGACGAGACAAACATAAGAAAACTTGCTGTAACAACTACTACGGTCTTAGCTGATGTCAAGGCCAAGGATAAAAAGAAATAGCGAATAGAGAAGATTAAGATGCCAGAAAACAGCGCACAAAGAAATTATAGAAAAGCCAGAGTTGGCCGGGTTATTTCCGACAAGGCCGACAAGAGTATTGTTGTCAGAGTGGACAGAAGAATGAAACATCCTCTGTATGCAAAAACTGTGGGAACATTCTCGAAGTATTATGCTCATGACGAAAAAAATGAAGCTAATATTGGCGACGTTGTAAAAATTATGGAAACCAGACCATTGTCGGCTACCAAGCGCTGGCGGCTGGTTGAAATTGTTGAGAAAGCCAAGTAAGGACTGGAATATTACTGATGATTCAAGAATTTACAATGTTGTTAGTGGCAGATAATTCGGGAGCCCGAAAAGCAATGTGTTTCAGGATACTGGGAGGCAGAAAGAAAACTGCCCGAATTGGTGACATTGTCGTGGTAGCCATTAAAGAAGCTATACCCGGTGGCACTGTCAAAAAGTCAGAAGTTTGCAAAGCTGTCATTGTCAGGACAAAAGCTCCGGTTCGCAGAAAAGACGGTTCGTTGATCAGATTTTCAGACAACGCCGCCGTAATTATAAATGACCAGCGCGAGCCGCTGGGGACGCGTATTTTTGGGCCGGTTGCCAGAGAACTCAGGGAAAAACAATTCATGAAAATTATATCTCTGGCTCCCGAGGTTATATAAATGAGAATTAGAAGAGGCGACGTAGTTTATATCCGTTCCGGTGCTGACAAAGGAAAAACTGGAAAAATTCTTAATCTGAATTTTAAGAAGAAGGCTGTTTTAGTTGAAGGCATTAACATGCGTAAAAAACATCAGCGCCCGACCCAGAAAAATCAAAAGGGTGGAATTATCACTATTGAAGGACCGATTAATATCAGTAATGTTGGCTTGTATAATCCTGCACTGAACGGACCGACCAAAATTTCTTCAAGAGAAATCACAGAAGGCGGTAAGACCAAAAGAATCAGGATTTGCAAGAAAACCGGTGAAGAAATATAAAAGTAATGACAAGCATATTTAAAAAATATAAAAAAGAAGTTGTGCCGAAATTGATGGAAGAGTTTAAGTATTCTTCTGCTATGGAAGTGCCCAAATTGAGCAAAATTACGGTCAATATCGGCGTCGGCGAAGCAACTCAGACCCCCAAATCTCTGGATGCGGCAGTTGATGATCTTTCCCGTATTACGGGACGTAAACCGCTGATAAGGCGCGCCAAGAAAAGTATTTCAAACTTTAAGCTCAGGCAGGGCATGCCCATCGGTTGCGCTGTCACCCTTCGCCGTGATGCCATGTACGAATTTTTTGACAGACTGGTAAATGTGGCCATTCCCAGAATTCGTGATTTCAGAGGACTTAAACCATCTTCCTTTGACGGCCGGGGGAACTATAATTTTGGACTGACAGAACAACTCATCTTTCCTGAAATCGATATGGATAAAATTGATAAGGTTAGAGGAATGAGTATAACATTTACTACCACGGCAAAGACTGATGAAGAAGCTAAAAAGCTTTTGACGGAACTGGGTGTGCCGTTTAGGAAATAATAGATATGGCCAAAACTTGCTTAATTGAAAAACAAAAGCGCAAACCCAAATTTGGTGTTCGTGCCTATAGCCGCTGCCGCAGATGCGGCAGATCCAGAGCCTTTATGCGCCGCTTTGGACTCTGTCGAATTTGCTTTAGAGAATTGGCGCTGCTCGGAGAAATCCCCGGCGTTACAAAAGCCAGCTGGTAATGAAAGACGGAGATAGTTTGATATGACAATGACTGACCCGGTAGCGGATTTACTTACCAGAATCAGAAATGGCGGCAAAGCTAATAAAAATGCTATTGATGTGCCGGCTTCTAATCTCAAGAAAGAGATTGTAAAAATTCTCATGAATGAGAGATATTTAAAAGACTTAGTAGAGCTCGAAGATAATAAACAGGGTATATTGCGCGTTTATCTGCGCTATAGCGCCGGCGATGTGCCCATTATCAAAGGCATCCAGCGGGTGTCACGCCCCGGATTGCGCTCTTATTTTGATTCGAAAAAAGTAAAACAGACTATACATAACTCCCGCGGCATGATGGTTATTTCCACCTCACAGGGGTTAATGACAAATTTTGAAGCTGCCAAAAAAGGTATAGGCGGCGAAGTTCTCTTAAAGTGCTGGTAGATTGGAATTTTTGAATGTCGAGAATTGGTAAACAACCTATAAAACTTTCGGATAAGACAAAAGTCGAATTAAAGGACAAATTGGTTACTGTCACAGGACCCAAAGGAACATTGTCCTATGAGACTTTACCCGGCATCTCTGTCGCTGTTAATGGCGATGAGTTGGTAGTGACCCGCTCAAGTGATGAAAAATCTCAGCGGGCTTTGCACGGCTTAACCCGGGCTCTGATAAATAATATGGTGGTGGGTGTTAACAGCAGCTTCCAAAAAGAATTGAAGATCATAGGTGTCGGTTATAAAGCAGAGCTAAGAGGCAAAACTTTGATACTCAACCTGGGCTTTTCACATCCCATAATCTTTAATGCGCCCGAGAGTATAGATATAGCAGTTGATGGCAAAGCAAACAAAATAACAGTTAGTGGAATTAGCAAAGAAATGGTCGGACAGGCTGCTGCCAAGATTCGCTCATTTAGAAAGCCGGAGCCTTACAAAGGCAAGGGCATCCGCTATGCAGATGAATATGTGCGGACCAAAGCCGGCAAGACAGCCGGTAGCAGTGCCGCCTAATTGAGTAAAAAAAATGGCAGATAAGAACATATTAAAAAGTAAAAAAGCAGACAGGCGCCGTCGCCGGGTACGCTCCAAAATAAAAGGCAGCGCCGCCATTCCGCGCTTGACTGTATCCAAATCAGCGCAAAACACTTTTGCCCAGCTGATTGATGACCAGAAATGTTCTACAATTGTCTCGGCTGCAACCAATGCCAGCGCTGTTAAAAGCAAATTGAAAAAGGATCTGTCAAAAGTCGAGGCGGCTAAAATAGTCGGAGAAGTAATAGCAAAACTTGCCAAAGAAAAAGGCATTGAAAAAGTAGTGTTTGACAGAAATAAATATATATATCACGGACGGATTAAAGCCGTAGCCGAAGGCGCCCGCGGTGGCGGTCTTAAATTTTAGTTTTTAGAATATAGAGTATTAAGAGGTAGAATTTGGCCAGAAGATATGAAGCAGCAGATAGTGAATTCGTTGAAAAAGTAATTCACATAAATCGAGTTGCAAAAGTAGTCAAAGGCGGACGTCGTTTTAGTTTCGCAGCATTGGTAACTGTCGGTGACAGAAAAGGTAAAGTCGGGGTCGGACATGGTAAGGCGCCAGAAGTTGCCGAGTCTATCCGCAAGGCTACCGAAGCGGCCAAAAAAGCCATGAAAGGTGTCAGTCTGGTAGACGGTACTATACCTCATCGTATAAACGGTGAATTCGGTGCCACCACTATTGTCATGAGGCCGGCCTCACCGGGTACAGGCGTTATTGCAGGCGGTGCCGTCAGGGCAATTTTGGAATCGGTCGGTATAAGTGATATTCTGGCAAAAGTGCTGGGAAGTCGCAATCCCTTTAACGTGGTCAAGGCTACTATGGACGGTCTGCTTAAATTGCGCACCCGTGAAGAAGAATTGAAATTTAGAGAATAAAAATAGAAAAAAGTAATGACAAAGCTAAAAATAACTCAAGTGCGCAGCGTAATTAAGCGGCCTAAAGAACAGAAAAGAACTATAGTCGCCCTCGGGCTGGGTAAGATTCGTAAAACAGTCATACATAACGCCACACCTCAAATCAGAGGCATGGTGCAGGCAGTAATTCACCTGGTCACAGTCGAAGAGGTAAAGTAACATAATGGAATTACACAATTTACGACCGGCCAAAGGCTCTAAGAAAAACCGCCGCAGGGTCGGACGCGGTACCGGCAGCGGCATGGGTAAGACCTCGGGTAGAGGTGAAAATGGACAAGGCTCAAGAAGCGGCTGGTCCAGCCGTCCGGGTCGTGAAGGTGGACAGATGCCTCTCTACCGAAGAATCCCCAAGAGAGGATTTTTTAATATTTTCAGAGTGTCCTATCAGGTTGTAAATCTGACCGATTTAGAAAGATGCGAATCCAGTGAAATAACCAGGGAAAGCTTAAGAGCCGCAGGTCTGATAAAAAAAATCAAAGAGCCCGTCAAAATTCTGGGTAACGGTGAAATCAAAAAAGCCTTGACCATAAAAGTGCAGGCCTTCTCCAAAACAGCCAAAGAAAAAATCGAAAAGGCCGGCGGTAAGGCCGAGGTAGTTTAGTGTTCGAAAAATTCGCGTCAGTTTTTAAGATTGAAGAGCTTCGCAAGAGAATTTTTTATACCCTGATGATTCTGGTTGTTTACCGTATCGGCGGGCATATCCCGACTCCCGGAATTGACGGCACGATTCTTACAGCCGCTCTGTCAGGAAACACTATTTTCGGATTGCTTGACCTTTTTGCCGGTGGAGCCTTTGCCAAAGCCACTATTTTTGCACTGGGCATAATGCCCTACATCTCAGCTTCGATTATGATGCAGCTCATGGGCGCTGTTGTGCCGTATCTGCAAAGACTACAACGCGAAGGCGAAGATGGACGACGTAAAATTACCCAGTACACCCGCTATTTGACAGTAATGATTGCCTCCATGCAGGCCTGGGCTACCGCTATATTTCTGACCTCAATAAATATCAATGGTGTCTCTGCAGTATTCATGGATCACATCAGTTTTATCCCGTTAACCGTTCTAACATTTACTTCTGGCTGCATTTTGATAATGTGGCTCGGCGAAAAAATTACTGAGAAGGGAATTGGTAATGGAATTTCACTTATAATATTCATTGGTATAATCGCAAGATTCCCCGAAGCAATTGTCGAAGAAATTCAGCTTATGTATTACGGAGTGCGGCCAATCTGGCTGGAGATAGTAATGGTCGTGATGATGGTACTCGTTATTGCGGCAGTAATTCTGGTGACAAGAGCACAAAGGAAAATTCCGGTTCAATACCCTAAAAAGATTGTCGGCCGAAAAGTCTTTGGCGGAACCTCGACACACCTGCCTTTATCAGTAAACTCGGCCGGTGTCATACCTATTATCTTTGCTCAATCAATAATGTTCTTGCCGGCGACTGTGGCACAGCTCTTCCCCGAAACGGACTGGATCCAGAACATGGTTGGTGTCTGGCTGGCTCCGGGCAGCGGTGTATATTCCCTGGTCTATGGCTTGATAATTGTATTTTTTGCGTTTTTCTATACGG
>JADFLZ010000403.1 GCA_022564135.1 Candidatus Zixiibacteriota bacterium | reverse complement strand
ACAAAATGATACAAAAGATGGATTCCCGCCTGCCCCGAGACTACGCTCGGGACTAAAGCTGGAAAGACAAAAGGGGTAAGTCAGGACAGGTGGAACCGCCGAGGCGGGCCACGCACAAATGAATTACTTGTCTGTATTTTCCAGTTTAATTTTCACCTGTGCTAATCTGTAAAGCCCGATCGATTTTGACAAGGTGTCGGCGTAGGACGATTCAAGTTTCTTCAATCGTCTGAGCTGCTCATTGGCTCTGCCTAAACTATCGAGTGCTAAAAAAGTCTCACCCAGATACTCAATTGCCTGTGCAAAATCCGGGTTTAGCTTAAGCGCCTTACTGTAGGCCTCGAGTGATTCTTCGAGTTTACCCAACTTACGATAACAGTAGCCAAGATTGTTGAATGCTTCGGGGAATTCGTCGTTATGCTTTATGGCTTTGTTAAAACGTTTGACTGCTTTTTTGTATTCATTTTTGGTTTTAGCTGCTGTTGTGGCCCGGTAGTTGAAAGCATATGTTGAGTCCCCTTTTTGCGCCTGCTTGCGGGCTTTGTCCATATGCTTAACGCCTTTGTTGTACTCTTTGGTGGCTTTCTTTATCAGCTCGGCCGCTTCTTCCGGAGTCTTTTCACCGGAGCCGAAGGCAAGGGATGTGCCGCTCAAAGTCAGGGTGAGAGCGATCGCACCTAACAACAGTAAGACGTCGTTAGCATGTTTTGACTGCAGTCTAAAAGAGTTCAACGTTTCTCCAATAGCCTCCGCTGAGTATGCCCAGGCAGCAAGAGCGACTTTTATCAATCTTAAGAAGCATGCTTCGACTCCCGCGACCAAGCTCGGGACTTTGCTGTAAGGCTCAGCATGACAACTGACGGTTAAGTATTAATTATAATAGTCAGGAGCGCAAGGCTCCTGACCTACAAACTAATATCTAGCCATGCTTCGACCTCCGCTTCGACTGCCGCGGGTACTCGGGACTATGTCCGCTCAGCGTGACTTTCTAAGCATTTTTATGACTTATCGATGCGTAGTGCAACCAGCTAAACATCCAGATTGCGGACGTACTTGGCGTTTTCCTGGATGAACTTATAGCGCGGTGCAATCTCGCTGCCCATTAAGACAGAAAAGAGATGGTCGGCTTCGGCGCCGTCATCGAGCGTCACCTGCAGCAGCGTGCGCCTCTCTTTGTCCATGGTAGTGTTCCAGAGCTGATCAGGATTCATTTCACCCAGACCTTTGAAACGTTGAATTACGACCGGTTTTTTGGGCAGCCCTTTTAATACTTTATCCCTTTCATCATCAGAGTAAGCGTAGTAGTCTTTTTTGCCCTGACGAATCTTATACAGCGGCGGCTGCGCAATATACATATAGCCTAAGTCAATTAACTGGCGCATGTATCTGAAAAAGAAAGTCAGAATTAACGTGCGGATATGTGAACCGTCGATATCAGCATCTGTCATAATTATGATTTTGTGGTAGCGCACTTTTTCAGCGTTAAATTCTTCACCGATGCCGCAGCCAAGCGCCGTAATCAACGAACGGATTTCGTTGTTACCCAAAATGCGGTCGATGCGGGCTTTTTCTACGTTTAAGATTTTTCCTCTGAGCGGTAGTATCGCCTGAAAGCGTCTGTCTCTGGCTTGTTTGGCCGAGCCACCCGCCGAGTCGCCCTCTACAATGTAGATTTCGCAATCTTCGGGTTCGCGCAAGCTGCAGTCGGCCAGTTTGCCGGGCAGGGCCGCGCTGTCGAGCGCCGTTTTGCGACGGGTCAGTTCTCTGGCTTTGCGGGCAGCTTCGCGGGCCATAGCTGCCGCCACGGTTTTTTCGATAATCTTTTTGGCAATAGGCGGGTTTTCTTCAAAAAAGTTGCCGAGATGTTCATTGGTGATAGCTTCAACAATACCGCGGACTTCGGAGTTGCCAAGTTTGGTTTTGGTCTGGCCTTCAAACTGCGGTTCAGGGACACGTATAGATAGTACCGCCGTCAGTCCTTCACGGCTGTCTTCGCCTGAAAGAGAAAAGCCGTTTTTCTTCAGGATATTATTTTTAAAGGCGTAGTTGTTAATTGAGCGGGTCAGGGAAGTTCTGAAACCGGTCAGATGGGTGCCGCCCTCGATAGTGTTAATGTTATTTACATAAGAATAAAGGGACTCGGTATAGCTGTCGTTGTACTGAATGGCAACTTCAACTTCGACCCCATCACGTGTGCCACTAAAGTGAATCGGTTTTTTAAATAGCGGCGTTTTGTTTTCGTTTAAGTATAAAACAAACGATGACAAGCCGCCTTCGTAGAGAAACGATTCCTGCTTGCCGCTGCGCGAGTCGGTGAAGACTATTTCCAGCCCTTTATTTAAGAAAGCCAGTTCACGCAGGCGCGAGGCGATGATGTCATACTTGTATTCTATGGTTTTAAATATTGACTTGTCGGCATAAAAGCAGGTGGTGGTGCCGGTTCTGTCGGAAGTTTTAACTTTGGCAACATCTTTTTTCGGTTTGCCTTTTTCATATTGCTGACGGTAAACGGCGCCATCGCGGTGAACTTCCACCCAGCACCATTCCGAAAGGGCGTTAACAACCGAAACACCGACTCCGTGCAAGCCGCCGGACACTTTGTAACTGTCGTGGTCAAATTTACCACCGGCGTGGAGGGTGGTCATGACTACCTGCAAAGCCGATACTTTTTGCTCGGGATGTTTTTCTACCGGGATGCCGCGGCCATTATCAGTAACTTTTATAGAACCATCAGCGCAGATCTCCACGATGATT
>JADFLZ010000043.1 GCA_022564135.1 Candidatus Zixiibacteriota bacterium | reverse complement strand
CACAGCTTCTGGAACCACTACTCCAAAGCGTTAACCAAGCTATCGAAGCTGTAGCGATAGAAGGTAACTATGACGTCGTCTTCACCCTGCAGAGCGGACTGGCCTATATCAAAGATGAGTTTGACGTTACCGACAAGGTAATTAAATACCTTGAAGACAATCTGGAATAATGTCAGTCTGACAACCGCTCAGCTTGCCGAAAAAATAGGCGCAAGACTTGAGGGTGACAAAACGCTTTTGATTTGCGGCGCTGCCCCTGTTGAAACGGCGGAGCCAAATCAAATTAGTTTTATAGCTAATAGTCTATATGAAAAGCACCTCTCTTTGTCAAAGGCCGGTGCTGTTGTCTTAAATAACGAAATGGACAGCCAGGGCAAGACTGTCCTGCGACATCCCAATCCGCAACTGGCCTTTGCCAGGATTCTTGATCTCTTGTACCCGGATGACCAAACCGGCGCCAGCGGTATTCACCAAAGCGCTATTATTGACGAGTCAGCAGAAGTAGCTACAGAGGCAGCAATCGGACCTCATTGCCATTTAGAATCTGAGGCCTCGGTTGGTGAAAAATCTCGTCTCATGACTTCAGTCTATCTCGGCAAAAATGCTGCGGTTGGCAAAAATTGCCTTATCTACCCCGGGGTTGTTATCTTAAGCGATTGCAAAATAGGCAACAATGTCATCATACACTCTTCGACTGTCATAGGTTCTGACGGCTTTGGCTATGTTCCCTCTGAAACAGGAATTAAAAAAATTAAGCAAATCGGCTGGGTAGAGATTGAAGATGATGTTGAAATAGGCTCAAATGTTTCAATCGACCGCGGAGCACTGGGAGCGACCAGAATCGGGCGCGGCAGCAAAATTGATAATCTGGTGCAGATTGCTCACAATGTTCAAATTGGACAAAATTGTTTTATAGTTTCGCAAGTTGGCATATCAGGCTCCACTATAATCGGAAATAATGTTACGCTGGCCGGACAGGTTGGAGTCCAGGGTCACATTTCTATAGGAGACGGCGTTACAGTCGGGGGACAGTCTGGCGTCACCAAATCTATCCCCGCCGGCGATATAGCATATTTTGGCTGCCCCGCCAGAGAGATGAGAAGCGTTTTGAAAAAAGAAGCTTCTTTGTCGAAAGTTCCTGATTTACTCAAGCGGGTCAAAGAGCTCGAAAAAAAGTTAAAAGACTTATCAGGTCGATAACTGATCTTCTATCTTGGAGGCTCTTTTCCAGTTTTCTTCCATCTGGTCAACCGCCTGCAGCACAATAGAACAATCCCCTTTTTTGGCTGACATTCTGATAGTCTCGGCCAGATCCCACTGCTTGTGATTTATTGCTTTGAGCTGAGAAACTCTGCTGGCCAGATGGTCAACTGCATCGTTAAGAGTATGCGCTATTTTCGCAGACTGTCCCCGCCCGGCAGGAATTTTTGAACAAAGGTCACCTTTGGCCAGAAGCTCCAGACGGTTGTGGACCTGGGCCTGGACGGAAAGAATCTTAAAGAATGGAATAATTGTATTTATCGACGAGGCCGTTATGGCCGCGATGACGGCTGAGATCAAATAAGGCATGACTGATGTTGTCAGCAGCTCTATCTGGCCCATGACGTTTATAATGCTGTCGTTTAAGAAAAGTCCATTGAAATATGCTATGACAGCAGCTGAAAGAGTAACCGCCGAAAAGCCAAGAATTCCTATGGTTCTAAAAAGCGCCCTTGTCTCCAAAGGCATTTTACCTGAAATGGCTTGAGCCAATCCCATAGACATAAGTCATCTCCTTAAATAAAAATTCAATGAAATCAGGCGCTTACCCGCCTATTAGATATAAAATCGGAATTCGAGACCTTAAAAATTAGATTAATCTTTGCAATATCCTGTTCAATTTTCGCACAGCAAAAAGCCCCCTTATTACATATAAGGGGGCTAAGTCTTGGTTGCCTGTCAGTTCTACTCTATATGAATAGAATTTTAGAACGGCAGATCGTCGTCGGATTGACCAGAACCAGAACCAGAATCAGCAGCTGTATCAGCAGCCGGCTCAGCAGAATCAGTTGGTGCTGTTTGTCCGCCGCCATTTCCCGAGGAACCCTTGTTACCTACAAAACTGAAACTCTGCACGACAACTTCAGAAATATACTTCTTGTTGCCCTCTTTATCCTCGTAAGAACGATTGGCTATCCGGCCTTCGATATAGACCTGTCTGCCTTTTGACAGGTATTCTTTCATCGTTTCAGCCTGCTTACCCCAGGCAACTATATTGTGCCAGGTAGTGTTTTCCTGTTTTTGACCATCCTGAGAAGTCCAGCGCTCGCTGGTGGCCAATGAAAATGTCGCCACCGCTTTGCCCGATGGGGTATAGCGCAAATCAGGGTCTTTGCCAAGATTTCCCAGTAAAATTACTTTGTTTACACTCATAACTAACCTCTTTTAAATATGTGAAGCTATAATATGAGGGAAAACCGGCTTTTAGGCAACCCATAATTCACTTGAATCAAAACTTGTGATATCATATAGTTGGCAATCACCATGAATGAAGCCAAAAAGCAAAATACAATCGATCTGGATACAGCCAGAACCACCATCAGACGCTTCATTAAAGGGAAGCTTTTGCAGGCCGGTTCAAACGGCTATGTACTGGGCCTTTCTGGAGGAGTGGACTCCTCGCTGGCAGCGGCTCTGGCAGTTGAAGCTGTTGGACCTGATAAGGTTCTGGGCATAATGATGCCTTATAAGACATCGTCAGAAAGTTCTATAACCGACGCTGAACTTTTGGCTAAACATCTGGGTATTAAACTGCAGAAAGTTGATATATCGGCAATGGTCGACGCTTATTTTTCCAAAATTGATGATTCTCTGAAAATACGTGCCGGCAACAAAATGGCCAGAGAGCGCATGGCTATTTTGTTTGATATCGCACAGGAAACCGGACGGCTGGTACTTGGTACCGGCAACCGCAGCGAGTCTTGTTTAGGCTACACTACCTGGTATGGCGATTCTGCCTGCTCAATAAATCCTGTCGGAGAATTGTACAAAACCGAAATTCGGGCGATGGCTGAACTGCTCGGTCTGCCGCAGCAAATCATAACCAAGGTTCCCTCGGCCGATTTATGGGTCGGTCAGACAGATGAAGATGAAATAGGCGTGACTTATGATACAATTGATAAGATATTGAAACGAATCGTGGATGAAGATTTTTTATCTATCTCCTCGCTGGTAAAAGAAGGCTTTGACAGCCGAGACATAAGCCGGGTTGTCTCGCTATTAAATCTAAATTCGTTTAAGCGACATCTGCCCGATGTCGCTCCTTTAGGACGCAGACAAGTACCTGATTACATAGAGCTTTCAGAGTAACAAGAGTAACAGATGTCACCCAAAGGAATTCTTTATTTACTGCCAACTCCGATTGGAAATCTCGAAGATATCACCATACGGGCGATGAGAATTTTAGGCGAAGTTGACATAATTGCCTGCGAAGATACCCGCCGTACCGGACAGCTGCTCAGTAAGCTCAAAATTAAAAAAAAGAAGTTTATCAGCTATCATGATTATAATGAAAGCGGCAGAGCCGACCAGCTGCTTAGTAGTCTCAACGAAGGACTATCAGTGGCAGTCGTGAGCGATGCCGGCTCTCCCGGAATTTCCGATCCAGGCTATCGAATTGTACGAACCGCCATTGAAAATGATATTGAAATCGTGCCGCTGCCGGGGCCATGCAGCGTTATTGCTGCTCTGACAGCGTCGGGACTGCCGACTGACCGCTTCTTTTTCGAAGGCTACCTGTCGCACAAGTCTTCAGGACGCAAAAAAAAACTGGAAGAAATAAAAGAACTCTCCCACACGCTGATATTTTTTGAATCACCGCACAGGCTTATCAAATCATTAAACGATATGCACGAAATTCTGGGTGACCGCCGGGCCTGTGTCGCCAGAGAGATTACCAAAATATATGAGCAATTTGCCCGTGGTACGATTTCTGAAATTGTAAATCAATTTTCAAACCTGACAGTTAAAGGCGAGATAGTTATTGTTGTCGAAGGAAAGATTGAGCAAAAAGGTTCTAAAAAGAAAAATGACTTTAGTAAATAAATTCTACCCTTTCGATAAAATTATTATCATCTACGCCCTTTTGATGGTTCTCATAATCATCACCTTCGGACAGCCTCTGACAGATTATATCAATGAAATATTATTGTACTTGCTGGCTGCTGCTGTCTCTTTTCTGATTGCCATGTTTGTAGATGAGTCAAAAGGGCGCTGGGCTGTGCTGGTCAGGCTGATATACAGCGGTGTTTTGTTCGCTCTTTTTTACAGACTTACCGGCGGTACTATGTTTCTGCTCTTTGATAGTTTTTTCGATTATCAGATAATCGGATTTGAACAGGCTGTCTATGGCCTAAGTCCGACATTATATATTGATGAACATCTGCTGAATCCGGTTGTGACCGAAATTTTATCTTTCACTTATTTCTGCTACTATCCGATGGTGCCGGTATTTATGTTGACCCTCTTTTTTAAAAAAGATTACGCTGTTCTCAAACATTTTTTGGCAGCTGCATCTCTGACTTATTTCGTGTCTTTTATGCTTTTCTTTATATATCCGGTCGAAGGGCCGCGCTGGCATTTTGCCGGACAATATCTGAATCAAATTGACGGCTACTTCTTTCGCTATCTGGTAGAAGTTGTAATCAATAATGGCGCTATCAGAGGCGGCTGTATGCCCTCATCGCATACCGGAATCGCACTTTTGATTATGATGTATTGTTTCAAGCATTACCCGCTCTGGGGAAAAATCCTGCTACCGATTGTAATCGGACTTTCTTTAGGAACTGTCTGGGGGCGGTTTCATTATATAAGCGATGTTTATGTTGGCGCTGCCATAGCAATAGCTGCTTATTATTTAGTGCAGATAAAATATCCGGCCTGGACTGCTGTGGAGTATAAGTTACTAGACGAACAAAAAGTGAAAGCTGATTATGTGTCCTGAATTATTTAGCATTGGCCCCTTTCCTATCCGAAGTTTTGGTCTGACTCTGGCGATTTCTTTCTTTCTGGCTGTTTTCTATGTAAAGAAAGTAACAGAGCGAGACCACAAACCGTTCGACCCCTATTTGAATATCGCTTATATCCTGATAATCGGCGGCATAGTAGGAGCGCGGCTGTCCTATATTCTATTGCATTTAAGTGATTTCTCGGGACGCTGGCTGGATACTTTTAATCCGTTTGGTTCAGACGGATTCGGTATTGCCGGCTTAAATCTGTACGGCGGCGTGCTGCTGGCGATAGTCGCCTCATGGGCTTACTGCCGTCTGAAAAAAATGAATGTCCTGGAAGTCTTCGATTATTTTGCACCCACTCTGGGACTTGGTCTGGGCATCACCCGTATCGGCTGTTTTTTAAACGGCTGCTGTTTTGGCACACCGACTGATTCTTTTCTGGGAGTCTCTTTCCCTGACGGCTCTCTGCCTTTTCATGTTTTTGGCAGTCAGCACCTGCACCCGGCCCAAATTTATTCATCCATCTACGGGCTGATACTGTTTGGAATTCTCCATTACATTTTGAAAAATAAAAAGTTCCATGGACAGGCGGTAGCCATTCTCTTTATGGTCGAGGCTATGTTCCGCTTCGCACTCGAGTATGTGCGCTACTACGAAGACGCCATGTATTTCAGCCTGGGTTCTCTGGAGCCTACATATAATCAGGTTGTTTCAATAGCGCTCTTCATACTTGGTGTGGGCATTTATTACTATCGTAGTAAAACAGCCAATGAGCAGCTCAAAACCTAGGGACTTGTTGAAAATCTTTATCAATAAAAGGAAACATTGATCGATAGTCATCCTGAGCCTGTCGAAGGGTGACGATTACACAAATAATTTACTATTATAACGCGCCCTTAAGCGCTAACCTGCTCTTCGAGTTCATAGCGGCGATAGATTTTAGCATACTCGCCGCCGCTGGCAATTAATTTGTCATGCTTGCCTGTTTCAATGATGCGCCCGTTCTCAAAAACATAAATCATATCCACGCCCTGCAGAGTGTCAGGACGATGAGTAATCAGCAATGCCGTCATATCCGGCATTACCTGATGCAGACGGTCCCACAAAGCTGTTTCGGTGGCAGAATCAAGCGCCGAAGTGCAGTCGTCGAGTATTAGTATCCTGGGCTTGCCGACTAAGGCTCTGGCCAGCGCTAACCGCTGCTTTTGCCCGCCGGATATGGCCATGCCGCGAGTACCGATGGCAGTATCTAGCCCCTCAGGAAAAGATTCAATATCACTTTTTAACTGAGCAATATCTATGGCCCATTCAAGCAGCGTCTCACTGATGCCATCGCGGCCAAATGTTATATTATTTCTGACGCTGTCACTGAACAAAGCCGGTTCCTGCGGCACATAACCGACAATGCGCCTGAGTTCTTCGAGCTTATATTCTCGTAAATCTATGCCGTCTAATTTGACAGACCCTTCAGTCGGGTCGACCAACCGGGGCACTAAGTTTATCAGCCAGGTTTTGCCGGAGCCAAGCCGTCCGACTAAGGCTACTGTCTGACCTTCTTTTATTTCAAAATTTATATTGCTCAAAATCGGATTCCTCGAATCAGGAAAAGCAAAATGGACAGATTCAAAAGAAAGCTGTGCTTTCACGTCCGGGCCGATTTTTTTCGTTCCCTTATCTTCTATCATAGCCGGCACATTTTCCAACTCCAGCAACCGATTAATAGAAACAGCCGACTGCCGTGATTTTACTAAAAATTGTCCGATATCAAACATCGGAAATACTAACCAGACCACGTAATAAATAAATGTGGCCATCCAGCCCAGTGTCAGATCGGAAAAAAGCACTTTGTAGCCGCCGGCCAGCAGCACTATAACTACGCCCAGTTGCCAGATATAGCCATAGAGCGAATCAACAACCGTGGTCGCTTTGACAGATATAATTTCAGCGTTGCGGCGCTCCATGGCGGTATCGGCGAACTTTTTCTTCTGGACGTTCTCTCTCACATAAGCTTTGACAACTCGTATACCAGAGAAGCAGGCCTCCATGACATCGTTAAATTTGGAAATTGTCGCCTGCAGTGCGTCGTAACGTTTTTCCAAAATCGAACTTGTGAAAAAGAAAACTAAAATCAAAAGAGGCAATGGCCCGGCTGTCCACAGTGTCAAAACCGGATCAATTGTCAGCATCATGGCCAGTATAAAGGTAACCTGAAGCAGCGCTTCGTAAGTACGAAAAATTCCCGAGCAGGCGAACCAGGAAAGTTTGTCGGCCACATCGTCGGTCATGCGGGTAATCAAGTCACCGGTTCGAAAGCGGCCAAAGAAATCCGGACCTTTTTTGGTCACACCGTCAAAAGAATACTGACGAAACTTCCACTCCAGACGACAGTTCATCCAGGCTCTGGCCGACTGAAAGCAGGCATAAAGGCTGAAAGTAATCAAGCCTCCAAATATAAAGACCAGCCCAAAGGAAGTCCCCGGTTCTAAATCCAAGCGACTGCCCAGATCGACAACCAGCTGCGCCAGCCAATGTGCCGGAACCTGACCGCTGCGGGTGTAGTCCACCGAAAAGCCGAGCATCAGCGGAATGCCGACATTGATAAAGGCGTGCAGCGGCGTAAGTATTAATAAAATTGACAGAATCAACGGGTGACCGCGATAGAACTGCAGCAGCCACTTTAATTTATTTAACATTGGTCAATGCTCCGTTCTTATTTTTAAATTGCAGATGGAACAGTTTGGAATAGTAGCCACCTGCAAGTATCAACTCTGTATGCGTGCCTCGTTCGACAATTTCACCTTTGCGAATGACTAAAATCTGGTCAACATCCAGAATCGTAGACAAACGATGCGCAATAATAATCGAGGTTCGTCCGCTGGTTAATTTTTTAAGCGAATTCTGAATTGTCCGCTCTGTTTCCGGGTCAACCGAACTGGTCGCTTCATCTAAAATCAGCAGCTCCGGGTCAAAGGCCAGAGCCCGCGCAAAAGACAAAAGCTGCCTTTCGCCGCGGCTGAAATTGGCGCCTTTTTCGGAAACTTTGGTCTGGTACCTGTCTGGCAGCTTTTCGATAAACTCATCAGCGGCTACTGTTTTAGCAGCAGTTTCGATTTTACTTCTATCGATTTCTTCAGCCTCAAGACCGATATTTTCGGCGATATCTCCCGGAAAAAGAATTATGTCCTGCAGCACCAAAGCAAATCTCTTGCGCAGCTCCGAGGTAGCGATAGTCCTGATATCCACGCCATCAATAGTGATGCGTCCTTTTTGAGGGTCATAAAACCGAAACATCAGATTTACAACTGTGCTTTTGCCGCCGCCGGTAACACCTGCCAGCGCCACCCGCGAACCGGCCGGTATTTCAAAGCTGACATCTCTCAGCACATAGTTGTCATCATCGTTATATGAAAACGAAACGTTCTCAAAACGAATGGCATCTTTTAATCCCGGCCAGGCTACCGGATTATCCGCATCAGTCAGCCGAGGTTTTATCTCCAGAAGCCCGAATATTCTTCTGGCGCCGGCTAAGCCTTTCTGGAAATTCCCTAACTGGTCAGCGGTTCTGGCTATCGGGTCGAACTCGCGCCAAATTAGTAATATGAAAAGGACTATGATTCCGGGTGAGACTCCCAGCCAGGAACCCAGTAATAGCGCCAGGCCAATCTTTACGTACTCCATATAGAAGAGCAGATTAAAAAAGAGCACGACCGACATATTCACGAAAGCATCTTCTTTGAATTTCCGCTCATTGGCATCGTACACTTTCTTCATAGTGTACTCGCCGCGGTGGAAAATCTGAACGATTGACATGCCGTGCAGATATTCTGTAAGAGTAGCCGTAACTTCGGCCATCCTTTTGCGCACTATCAAAAAGCGATGACTGGTTAATTTATGAAAAATCCAGATCATAATAATTAGTACAGGCATGACAGTTAGTAAGGCCAGCGCCAGCCGCCACTCTTTGTAAAACATGACCGCAAAAATTCCGAATATCAAAAGCAAATCTCCGATTACTAATACGACTGTATTGGTGAACAAAAGACGCAGCGACTCTGTATCGGACTCTATGCGGGACATCAGCCGTCCGACCGGATTCTTGTCAAAAAACGAAACATCGAGTGACAACACATGCTCAAACAGTTTCTTTTTTAAATCCAGCATGATGTCCTGACCGACAGTTTCAAGCATCACCCGCTGATAATATTGCATCACTATCGTCGCTAACTGTATCGCAACAATCGCCAGGCCGAGCACTATGATAGGCTCAAACTCGCGCAAAGCTGGCTCCAGCTCCAGCTGCCTGACCAGCTGTTCGTCTATCACCTGCTGCACCAAAATCGGCCAGAGCAGCGACAGACCGGTCACTCCGCCTAAGAGAGCCAGAGCAGCATACAGCCTTTTTTTATGTGCTCTTAAAAACGGCAGCAGATTCTTGAAAGCAGCGACAATATTTAAGTCACTGCTGTGAATCTGTTCGTCTTCGTATAATTCCTTATTCATTATCTGAAAGCCTTTATTTTATCAAAATTTGATCAATAAAAAACCCGCTTTATCTATCTTGTATAAGCGGGCTACAAAGAACTCTTTGTGAAATTTTTTACAAAGTAAATCCTTCTTCCCCGCTTGACTGTGGACCAGATGGCACTAGTGTCACTATGCGAAATCTATTCATACTGATTAGCACCTCCGTTACGGGTTGTAAAAGGAATTTTTTCATCATATTATTATCCTAATTGGAGCCAATAAAGTCAGTTCTTGAAAAGATGTCAAGATTAAATTATTGACCGAATTCAAGAATTTTTGCCTAAGTGAGACAAACCTGAATTGATATCCTGACATCGCTTACTGATTAGAGTTTGCCTGTATGGATTGTAAGACCTATCTTGTGAAAAGTTGTTAAGACAGCACCTATTCCAAGCTAAGGAAATATTGATGACATCACAGGGTTTTGACGATGATCAAACCAGATCTTTCACCCCGCTAACTGCCGGTACGAGAGTAGCGCACTACGAGATTATCTCTAAAATCGGCGCCGGCGGCATGGGTGAGGTCTATCTGGCTCATGATTCCAAGCTGGACCGCCAAGTAGCGCTCAAATTTCTTTCTTTCCATCTCAGTCAGGACGAAACAAGCCGCGCCCGTTTTACACGTGAGGCTAAAGCCGCTGCCAAACTTGACCATCCCAATATAGTGCCGGTCCATGAAGTCGGAGAATTCAAAGGCAGGCCATTTTTCGCCATGGCTTATATTAAGGGGCAGCTGCTTCGTGATGTCATAAAACAGGGAAAGCTGACAGTACCGGGAGCAATTGACCTTTGCATGCAAATCTGCGAGGGTTTAAATGAAGCCCACAACGCAGGTGTTGTACATCGTGATATCAAACCGGGCAACATCATTATCGATACGAAAAACAAGCCTCGCATCTTAGATTTTGGCTTGGCGACTATAGCGGGTGAAGAGAAACTAACCAAAACCGGTTCAACTCTTGGTACTGTCGGCTATATGTCGCCGGAGCAGGTGCGCGGAGACAAGATCGACCATCGCTCAGATTTGTTCTCAATCGGAGTCGTGCTCTACGAACTATTGTCTGGTCAAAATCCTTTTAAGGCTGATTCCGAAGCGGCAACTACGCATGCAATAAACCAAATA
>JADFLZ010000402.1 GCA_022564135.1 Candidatus Zixiibacteriota bacterium | reverse complement strand
GGTTCGGGAGACATGCTCCTGAGCCACCAGATCTGCAAACAGCTGAGGCCGGTATTTTCGGGCGAATACAAGATAACTCATAAACTTCAATATAGGCAAAAATCCGGGCGGCCGGAATCATATTCTTTTGGTATTTGCCAGAACATGCTTCGACTCCCTGCAAGATTCGGGACCTTGTCCGCTCAGCATGACCGCATAGTGTACTCTTTTACTCAAAGCTTATGCCATAAGTCAAAAATTCAGGAGTCCAGTGGTCACCTTGAGCGGAGTCGAAGGGTTAGGTCCAGCCATGCTTTTTATAAATTGCCATCGATTTTCGTATAAACTATGATTCAGCAGATACCAACCCTTGATACTTGGAGTTCGCGATATGAAAAAAACATTACTTATTTTCTGCTGTTTCTGCTTTTTACTTTTAGCGCAGAGCAGTTTTGCGGTCAGTTTTGGCGTGAAATTAGGTTTTAACACAACCTCGCAGGATTTCACTTTTTCTCAGTTCGGTGATCTGGGCAAACTCAACAAGACCGGCGCCGAATTTGGGGTTTTTCTGGAATTTCCGTTAGTCAGCACTTTTTCGTTCACTACTGAAATCCGTTACCTGCAAAAAGGTGAGCAGTTTGATTATTTTAATCTGCCCAACCCCGACCCGTCCGTAGATGCCAGGCTTTCCTATGTTTCTTTTATCGCCCTGGCCAAGCTGAGAATTCCCATAGGTGGGCTGAATCTCTATGGCTTGATGGGGCCGAGGTTTGATTTTAAGGTCGGCCCCAAAGAAGTGGTTGGTTTTGAAATCTATACCGACAGCTACCAGTCCCCGATTGCCGGCAGCATTATCGGCGCTGGTCTGGAGTTTAAGCTGGGCGGGCTCGGCTGGTTTTTGGTCGAGGGCTACTACGGCTTTGACTGGAAAAAACTGTACGATTCCGCTGATTTGGTTATCGACAGCCAGACAGTCGGGTTTTTGATAGGGCTGAGGACTTGAGCCCAAAGTAAATTGGATATAGCTCTTGGCTGTCTGGTTCGGATTTGTTATTGTGAGCATGAAATTTTTCAGCTGTGTTGTTAATTCAACGCGCAGCGGAAAAAGTGACTTCGTCACGGGGCAGTAGCTCAATTGGGAGAGCGCCACGTTCGCAACGTGGAGGTCGTCGGTTCGATCCCGATCTGCTCCATTTTTATTTTAATTGCATGCTTCGACTCCGCTCAGCATGACTAATTTTTTGTTCTAAATAGAAAAGTCATCCTGAGCGGAGTCGAAGGGTGACTATTGCAACTAACCCCAAAAGCTCTTGCCCGCAGTCCTTTCCAAGCGTATATAGAAAACGAATTACAGACTTTAGTCCTGTGTGCTAGATGGGGAGTTAGCGGTGCCCTGTTGCCCGGAATCCGCTCTACCGGGATCGAACTCCCACCCGAGGGCAGTGCTTGTTTTGGCTGGCCGTAAGTTAAGTGGTGTTGAAGGCTGGGTCCTGTACAACAGAAACCTGTGAACCCCGTCAGGACCGGGAGGTAGCAGCGGTAGACAGATTTTTCTGTGTGTTGCGGGATCGCCCGGCTGGAGCTGGCTGACTTTTCGACCACTAAAACAGCCGTTCGACGGTGGGTGCACGCGGGGTTAGTTTCGTTCGTCTATAATTCAAAGGGTTTTCGGAGCAAGTCATTTAAGCTGAGGGGATGCTATTTGAAAATCTTAAGTTCTATTCTAACGATTTCTATATGCCTCTGCATAGCATGTGGCGCAAAGAACGTCGCAGACCGACGAACTAGTCCGGATGGTATAGGGAGATTGGAGAGACAAGGAAGTGTCAAGCGTCCGGCCAAAAACCTGTCACAAAAGAAGTGGGATCTCATAACTAAAGAGTCAGAGAAAGTACTAAGAGATAAACATAGGATCGGATCCAAAAAGCGCAGATACCAAATTTCTTCATATCGTCTACTTGAAGATGAACTTCATTATATAGTATCCTATGTTCTTAGCACCTCTGGACCGAATATCATAGATATTTACTTAACTAAGGACAAATTGAAAGTAGTCGGATACTTTCCTGGATGGCTATGCTGGTAAATTTAGAGTAGGGCAAAACTCCTGTAGCTACATTCGAGATGTCAGGACCACAGGCCCTTCGGGCTACGCTCAGGATTAAAAGGTCCTGACCTACAAGAAAATTCCACGAATTCTCTTCGCTTGTTTTTTGCACTACATAGCTGTTGATTAGCCTGCATCATGCGGCGCTCGTCAATGTTTCTATTGTTCCCGGTTGTTTTCTGGGGGATATCGTATATTGCTATCAAAGTCGTCCTGAGAGAACTTGAACCGGTCGAGATGATTTCAGTCCGCTTTCTGCTGGCCGCACCGACGCTTTATCTCATAATCAGACTAAAAGGGTTAAAAATTTGGCCTGTACAGGAACCGGCTAAGCTGGTCTTTGCGGCGTTTATGATATTTCTGCATTTCTGGGTAATGGCGGTAGGAATGAAAGAGACGAGTGCTTCCAACACCGCCTGGATTCTGACCACCGCCCCGATATTTATCGCGATTCTGTCATGGATATACTTAAAAGAAAAATTCAGCGGCTGGCAATGGTTAGGTTTGTTTGTGGCCTGTTCGGGGGTCTGGTTTCTGACCTACAACGGCGACTTGTCAAATTTTGCGTGGACTAATTCCCGCGGTGATATCATTGTACTCGGCTCCTGTGTCACCTGGGCGATTTACACAGTAGGAACGCGCGACATTACCAAA
>JADFLZ010000401.1 GCA_022564135.1 Candidatus Zixiibacteriota bacterium | reverse complement strand
AAAAAGGGCACGGTCACAAAGGCAAAAATCGAATAAACAGCCGAAAGCGTGGCCCGGCGGTCTTCGTCTTCGACAGCGCTTCTGAGGGCGAAAAATGCACCGTAAATCAGGAGCAGGATAAATATCGAGGTTTGCCTCGGGTCCCAGTTCCAAAACGCCCCCCAGGTAACTTTGGCGAATATCGAGCCGGTTATTGTTGCCAGCAGACAGAAAATAAAGCCAAGACGGGCCGTATCCAGCGCATAATCGTCATCTATAAGCTTTCTATTTTTCAAAAATCGTGCTGAGTAAAAAGCCGACATAGCGAAAGCGACCACACAAAGCCAGGCTTGGGGTATATGGAAATAGAATATGCGGCTGGCTTCGCCAATCTGTTTCTGGGGAGCCTCAGTAATAAATCCGGTAATTATAACCGCCGACATCACTAAAAATAATATTATTTGCCACCACATAGTTCTTAATCTTCCCAGACAAACTTAAACAACATTAGCGACGCTGTCACCATTATTACCACATAAGCCAGCAAAAATTGCAGTAATTTTGAAACTTCGGCCAGGCTGCTGCCTGCCCAGACCTTGTCAGTCGCCGACACCAGCACTATTAAAACAGGCAGTAAAATCGGAAAAGAGAGTACGGCGAACAATGCCCCTTTAACCGAAGCTCTGGCAATAATAGCCGCTATCAGAGTGGTAGCGGCACATAAATCCAGTACGCCTAATATCATGACCAGCAGAAAATTCACAACTCCCTCTACCGGGGCGTCGGTAAATATGAAAAAAAGCGGCGTAATCACTGAGACTAAGACTACCAATAGCGTCAGATTAAAAAACAGCTTGCCCAGATAGACAGCATTTGGCTCAGTTGTCAAACGCAGAGCCATAGCAGTACCCGACTCTTCTTCGCGCACAAATACCTGAGCCATAGCCGACATAGCTGAAAAGAAAACGACTATCCAGTACAGGGCGCTTAAAACTTTGGTAGACAGAGCTGCCTGACCGACCGAAAAAGAGATAACAGTCAGAGACGAGATACCGAACATGAAAATTGCGTTGAGGCCGTAGCGGGAGCGCAGCTCCAGCCGCAGGTCTTTGACATAAACTGCCAGTACTTTATTGGTCAAGCCGGCATTGCTGGCTGGCAAGGCTGTACTCCTCTTTTTCGTTTGTAGCAATTATGATAATGCTGCCGGAGCGCTGTTCTTCAATCAGGGCAGTCATCATTGCTTTTCCCGAATCGTCAAGCCCGCTGGAGGGTTCGTCAATGAGCAGGAAATCCGGTTTGCTGCTCAACGCTACGGCATATTTTAAGCGCTGTTTCATACCGGTCGAGTATTCGGAAACTAAATCCATACCTCTGCCGACCAGACCGACTTTGAGCAAGAGGCTGTCTATATCTTTGCCGGTGATATTTCCGCCGCGAACGGCTGTGAAAAATTGCAAATTTTCTTCGGCTGAAAGCTGGTCATACAGACTCAGATAAGGCGAGACAAAGGAAATGCGGTGACGAAGTTCTTCCCGCGACAAAACTCTGTCATCGTCGTAGTAAGTTACTTTGCCGGAGCTTGGCCTTAGTAGCGCCAGGAGCAGTTTTAAGAGCGTGGTCTTGCCAGAGCCGTTGGGGCCGGTTATGGCAACTGATTCCCCCTGCCTTAGCTCAAGATTAAGCGAAGATATCACTTTCCGCTCACCGAAGTTTTTCCCCAGGTTCTCTACTTTGATTGCCAACACATAGAAATAATAGCACCAACCCGGTCGTGCAATCAAGCAAAAGAAAAAGGCGCCGGACTAACTAGTCGGCGCCTTAGTCTCAAATTCGCAGATAGCGCTATTTATCTGACTTCTTTTCCTGCGGAATTCGATACATCCGTTTTACCGGCAGACTGAAACGGGAGCCAACTTCATCGTTGATTTCAAAAGTAAACGATTCGTTAAACTCAGTTTCAATGGCATCTTCGTTGACTGTTATAATAATTTCCGCTGAGTCATTGGCTTTGACCAATTCGGGCAGAACGACCGCAAAGCTTTTCCCTTGGTCGTCAAGCATTTTGATTTCCAGGTCTTCTTCTGACTCATTGATAATCCAGGCCCGCGCCCGCCGTCTGGGCTTAACAGAAAACTGGGAAACATCCAGAATATACGGCTTTAGTTTTACCGGCCTCATCAAATCGGGATCAGGTAAAACCTCAGTGTGAATCTGAAGATATACTTTATCATCGTTTATATTCGTCTCGAAATATGGTTTCTTTGATACAAATCCTCGGTAAGATTTTGAGTCAAAATATATACTAATGGAAGTACTGTCTCCGGGCGCTAAAACTGAATCCATTAAAGGAGCTTTGGTACAGCCGCAGCCGGGCACGACTTTGGTGATTCTCAGGGTATCATCTCCGTCTGATATCAGCCAGAAAGTGTGGCTGACAGTCGCTCGCTGGGGAACTTTTCCAAAATTAAATGTCGACTCCGGAATATACAGCTTGGGGCCTGCCATCAGGCTTGATGCTGCTGAAAACATAAATATGGCAGCTAAAATAAAACTGATATTTGTTTTTAACTTAAAAATCATCAATCTGAGTCCTCTCTCGAAATGATGGATACTATAAATATACTAACAGAACTGCGTCCGGTTCCCGAAAAACTGATCAGCCTTAATCAATACTGTCAAAAAGCCTGTCCCAGCGAACTTTCTGAAAAAAGTGAATAGAATTATAGAAAAATAATCTCGGCACAGACAGAGGGTCTTTGGCTGATACTTCAGGCGA
>JADFLZ010000400.1 GCA_022564135.1 Candidatus Zixiibacteriota bacterium | reverse complement strand
GATATAGTCATCATGCTTAAATCCGGCTATATCAAAGGCCGCCTTCCGCGCCAGTGAATAACCGTTGGTATGCAGCCCTATGGAATTAAGGCCGAGCACAATATTGCCTTCTTTTATAGCAGAGCCGTTTATGATTTTATTTTCGTCGACTATGCCTATCACAAACCCGGCTACGTCGTACTCCCCGGACTGGTAAAAATCGGGCATCTCGGCAGTCTCGCCACCAAGCAGTGGTATTTTATGAGCCGAGCAACCCCGGCTGATACCGCTGACAATCTCGGCGACAATTTCAGGGTCAAGTTTACCGGTCGCGATGTAATCCAGAAAGAAAAGCGGCCGGGCGCCATGCACTAAAATATCATTGACGCAGTGATTGACCAGATCTTCACCGATAGTATTATGACGGTTAGTCATAAAGGCCAGCTTTAATTTTGTGCCGACGCCGTCGGCCGATGAAACCAGCACCGGACTTTTTATGCCGTCAAAATTTGGCTTATAAAAGCCACAGAAAGCTCCCAGTCCATGCAGTACATTTTCATTAAATGTTTCAGCCGCGAGTTTTTTAATGCGCTCGACCGCATCTTCGCCGGCTTTGACATCCACGCCCGATTCGGCGTAGGTCATTTTGGGTTTGTCTTGATTTACCGCCATAGCGCTATATAGTGCGGCCTGCAGAAGATGTCAACTTGTACCTGTTCAGGCACTTTGCACCTCAGGCACTTTGTACCTCAGGCACTTTGCACCTCAGGCACTTTGCACCTCAGGCACTTTGTACCTCAGGCACTATGTACCTCAGCAGCCCTCTTTTTCCAGCAGGTCTAATACTTTCTGAAAATCGGCAGGAATCTCTGACTCTACTATCACCCTGACATTTTTTACCGGGTGGACAAACTCCAGTCTTTGAGCGTGAAGCGCCTGCCGGGGCAGTAGTTCCAAAAGCTTCTTTGCCAGCGGCCTCTCCGGAGCAAAAATGCCGCGGTGCCATTTCTCCCTGCCGCCGTATTCCGGATCACCAAAGACAGGATGCCCCAGATGCGCCAGGTGAACTCGAATCTGATGAGTGCGGCCGGTCTGCAGTGAAAGTTTAAGAAGCTGATAGCTGCGGTAACTGAACTCGAGTTCGTATTCGGTGATGGCTTCTCTCCCCGATGTTTTGGTAACTGCCATTTTTTTTCTGTCCTTTTTAGAGCGGTCGATATAAGTCTTTATCATACCTTTGGCATCTTTTAGACGGCCGCAGACCAGCGCCAGGTATTCTCTTTTTAAGCTTCTCTCCTGCAGCGCTTTTTGAAGCTCTCTGTGGACAACATCTGTCCTGGCCACCAAAAGCAGCCCCGAGCTGTTTTTGTCCAGACGATGGACGATGCCGGGCCTCTCAACCCCGCCGCCCTGAGCAAGGTTTTTAAAACGATACATCAGTGCGTTTACCAGAGTGCCGCTGCGATTACCGACTGCCGGATGAACCACCATGCCGGCCGGTTTATTGACCACCGCCAGATATTCGTCTTCGAAACGAATATCCAGTTCGATATTTTCGGCTGTTATCTTAGAATCTTTTGGAAGCGGCAGAGTGAGCTCGATTATATCTCCGTCAGCAAGAGCCAGTCTCTTCTGAGGAAGCTGTCCGTTTACTAATACTTTGAGGTCTTTGATTAATTTCTGAATTTGATTCCGGGAGAGATTCAGCTCGGCATTTGAACTCAAAAATAAGTCGAGCCGCTGGTTGCTGGAGTCGCCGGTGACTTTAAACTGAAACTTTTTATCCCCGGCACTTTCGGCATTCATCTGTTAACCCGGATTAGACGACTGACTATCATTTATCGTCCGAATCATTTCGCTGACAGCTCTTTCGAGGCCGACAAACAGCGCCCTGACGCAAATAGCCCGGCCTATGCACAGTTCGCTTATATACCCCAGCTCAACCAGTGGCAGAATATTCTTGTAGTCCAGCCCGACTCCGGCATAAACTATCAGACCCTGACGTGATGCCGCCTGGGCTGCCCGGTCAATCTTGTCAAGTTCTTCTCTGGCCTCGTTATTGTCGGCCGCGTCGGCGTAGGCCCGGCAACTTAAGTGGACACCATCGGCTCCGGCGCGAACAGCAGCTTTGACTGCTTCGATTTCGGGTTCTATCAAAAAATTCACCTGAATACCGACACCTTTGAAACGACTGGTAACTTGAGAAAAATCGAATTCGCCGCTATGAAAATCTACGGTGGAAACGGGGCTGTCGCTGTCGGCAGTTTCGGCTACTATAGTTGCCGAATGCGGTTTTATTTCAATCGTTCTGTCTAAGATTTCTTCGATCGGTGACATTTCGACATCGAGTTTTGTCTTGGTGATGTTCTTGAGAATAAAAAGATCTCTGTCCCTGATATATTTTCGGTCGCGCCTGAGCTGAACCGAAATTCCGTCGGCTCCGGCCAGCTCGACTAAGACTGCGGCCTGGGCAGGATCCGGCTCTTTCTGTGAGCCTGCTTCCCGCAGAACTCCAATCGAATCCAGCCCTACAGATAGTGCAGGCATATAATCAAATCCTCTGTCAGAATAGTTCTCATTTCTAGATTATATTAAGTGACACCAGCTTTTCAGTCAATTCTAAAAACTTAGAACTTTCAATCTCTTCTGCTCTTACTTTTGGGCCAAATCCTAGTTCCCTGAAAATTTTGGCGGCTGTCTGGCTATCCGGAATTATATCAGGTACCAGATTGTTTAAGAGCAGCTTACGCCTCTGCTTAAACGACCTTCTGACAATTTGTTCAAATTTAA
>JADFLZ010000399.1 GCA_022564135.1 Candidatus Zixiibacteriota bacterium | reverse complement strand
GATGTCCTTTTTGGTCGACAAAGCGACCGCTGGTCACACAAATAAAAGCGTTTTCGTTTAAACCGAACTTTTCTAATACTTTCTCCCTGGCTGTATTCTTTTCAATTTGCGAATTTGCTTCGGGAATACCGATTGGTATAACTTCGACCTGATCAGAGCTGATATAGTCAAATTTGGTTATCTGTTTTTTTAGTGCTTCCGAGGGCACTATCACGCCATCGACAAGCTTAGGAGTCAGCACTTTATGAACCAGGCTGTTTTTTGTAATATCCAGCCCCAGCGACCAGATAACTTTGCAGTCTTTGTCGAGTTTTGCGGCCAGTCCGCCAAGCCTGAGGTCTTTGTTGAAATTGACCAGGATAATATCAATCTGCTTCGATTTAATTTCAGAATAAATCTTTGCAATCGTGGCCGGATTAAAATCACCTGAGATGTTAAGAGGAATCTGTTCAATTTCCGGATTGTCTGCCGAGATTCTTTTTAGAAATTTAGAATTATCACGACCGGCAATATAAATATTATGACCCTTCTTATGAAGCCCGGCGCCCACCAGCTTGATCCATTCTTCCATGCCGCCGTAAGTATTTTTGTCTATTGAATCTAAAAAAAGAAGGTTCATCTATACTTCCTGAAACTGCAGCGAATATAACCGGTTGTATAAGCCGCCATTTGACAGCAGGTCGTTGTGATTTCCACTCTCTACAATCCGGCCATCATCAATTACAATAATCCTGTCAGCATGTTTTATGGTCGACAGACGGTGAGCAATGACCAGCACGGTACGACCGGACATCAGGCGGTCAATTGCCTGCTGCACCAGCAGTTCTGATTCTGTATCGAGCGCCGAAGTTGCTTCATCAAAAATTAATATCTGCGGATTTTTTAAGAGCGCCCGGGCAATAGCCAGGCGCTGTCTCTGACCACCCGAAAGCATAACCCCGCGGTTGCCGACTTCGCTCTCGTAACCCTTTTCAAACTCTTCAATAAAATTATGGGCGTTGGCCATTTTGGCAGCTTCGATTATTTCCTGCCGGCCGATATTTTCCAGGCCATAGGCGATATTGTTGGCAATGGTGTCGTTAAACAGCAGCGTCTCCTGGGTGACAATACCCATCAGATTTCTAAGTGAATCAAGTTTTATTTGCTGGATATCTATGCCGTCGATTTTGATAACACCTGACTGCGGCTGATAGAAGCGCGGCAGCAGATCCAGAAGCGTAGATTTGCCGCCACCCGAGGGACCGACAACCGCCACTACTTCACCGCTGTTTACTGTAAACGAAACATTATCCAAAACCTGCTCGGCTTCATTATAGCTGAAACTAACTGCCTCATAGCTGATGCAATGGTTAAATTTTGTCACTGGTTTCGAATCGGGCGTATCAACAATCTTTTCATCAGCATCGATAACTTCAAAAATCCGTTCGGCGGCAGCTATGCCTTCCTGAAGTTTAACATGAATCTGGGTCAGCGATTTTACCGGACGAATCATCGAAAACATGGCAAAGATGAAAGTCATAAAATCGCCGGCATCAATTTCACCGCTGCCGGAAATAATCTGCCGGCCGGCATAAAGCAGAATCATCACACCGGCAGCTGTGGCCAGCATATCGTTTATGGGCGAGGCCAGATGCCTGATACGGGTCATCCAAAGTAATGACTTGAAATAATCTTTGGTGGCGGTGAAAAATTTCTTGAGCTCAAAGTTTTCCATGGCGAAAGCTTTGACTACCCGCATATTGGTGATTGATTCTTCCAGGACAGAATTTACATCGGCCATCTTTTCCTGCGAACGCTCAGAATACTTGCGAAGTTTCTTGCCGACGAACCAGATAAAGCCGAACACAATCGGCAGCACTACCATGGCCAGCAGCGTCAGCTTCCAGCTGAGAATTATCAGAAAGGAAAACAACACCCCGGACATTAATAAATCTGTCACCAGCCGGTTAAAACCGATATCAATCGACTCGTTTAAGACCACCACATCGTTGGTGACTCTTGAGATTATCTGACCGGTTCTACGGCGGTGAAAATAATCAAGCGAAAGCCGCTGATATTTGGCAAAAAGTTCGTTACGAAACTTTCGTATAACAGACTGCTGTACGAAGGCCATGAAGAAACCCTGTATGTATAAAAAAACATTTTTAAACAGTACAATTATCAAAATCAGCCAGCTGAAATTTATCAGCATGTCCTGGCGGTCATCGGCCTCAACAAAATTATTGACCCAGCTTTTCATCGTTTCACGAATGTTATCAGCCACACTGGCCAGCTGGTCATCAATGGTAACAGAGTTTTCAGGTGAAGAAACTTTCTGGACGTTTTCAGTTGGTGTTTGAGGCAGAGGCAAATTTTCTACTTGAAAAAGAGTCATCATCAGCGGCCCGGCAATCCAGACCATCATCCCGGAAAAGATAGCGTGCAGCGCGGCAGAAAAAGAGGCCACCGCCAGCTGTTTCCAGTAGCTTCTTAGTATCAGAAATGTTCTTTTATAAAAATTCAATAGTTCTTCCGAAATTAAGTTAATTGATAAATATGGCATATCCGGCGGGGCAAGTCAATGCACCGAAAATCAAGGTAGTGGGTCAGTTTGATTTATTTCAATCAATCTTGGAGTTTTTCGAGTCATTAGCTGGTAGAACAAGCGGGGTTTTGTATGTTCTGGACTTATATTCTACTCTTAACTTAACCGGTTCTCTCATGAGAAGCGTGCTGTCTTTTTCGCTATAAACAGAAAGTATATATTCTATTTCAAAATCATCTTTATAGTCCC
>JADFLZ010000398.1 GCA_022564135.1 Candidatus Zixiibacteriota bacterium | reverse complement strand
GCTAACATAATTTGGGGCGAGGTTGGCTATAACGACCCGGTCTTAAGAGACAGCGCTTTGACATTTTTTGATTCGCTGATAAGCTTGGGCGCCACTCCGGACACGCTTTCAAGCGGCCACTACGGATATTTCTTTATAGACAGCAGCAGTGCGATTGATTCTATACTGGAACTTGGGCCCTCGATAGGCACAAATTCTGTTTTCTCATACATCTACAGCTACGCCGGCGACACCACAGCATTGAGCAATCTGGTAACGGCCTATCAAAACCAGTCGGGCAATCTGGTGAAAGTAAATATCATAACTTCAGATGGCTACCAGTTCAGGAGTTATTAAGCGGGCAGAAATCCAGTCGTTGAACTTCCGGCACAAAAACGCTATTTTCTGATTTCTTCTTGGTGACTAAAGACATACTTTTCCCCGTCCCACTTATGAATAAAATATCGTGCTTCCGGTGGATCTTCTTCTCCCGGCCAAATCATATCTTCCAATATAATTTCCATAATACCGTCATTATCTAAGTCTTCGATTCTTGTCCCTCCACCGGGGGCACCAAACTGGTAGTAACCCTTATCATCTAATATAAAGCTGAGACTATCTTCATAAATTGACACCAAGGTGAGATATGCCATGTGAGAACCAGAGTGTAAGTAAATCTCTAATTCAGGGACGTTATCATTATTGACATCATGTAATTCTTTAATCGCAACGTAATGCATAGGGAAATTCATTTGAATGCGCCTGGGCTTGGAATTTGTGTTTGCTGAATCAAGTATGACAAGCTCGCCCAATCCTGTGCAACCTAGAAGCGTGGCAATGTAGGATTTTCCACTCAATTCAATGTACTGAGTGCTTCTGACTCTTAAATCCCAAGGATATGCTCTTTCTGCACTATCTGGATTGTTTCTGAATTTAACCAACCGAGAATCACAAAAACTTTTTAGTTCGGGAGTTGCGTGAGCTAGTAGCTGGTCTTTTAGAGAGTCTGGAACCCGCTGACCATGGCTTTTCACAGTAAAGAGGAATAAGAAAATAATCAAAATGTAGTATTTCACATTCCTGCTACCCCCTACTCATCATCATATTCGTCTTCTTCGGAATAATCTTCGTCCGGAAACAGCAGCGAGTCCAGTTCCGGGTTTTCTTCGTAATAATCTTCCTCAAACTCCGGCAGCAGCATCGGCTGGAAGACCAGAAACATTGACTCGCCAGCGCGGGTAATTTCTATCTCGGCGCCGCCCTGTTCGAGTCCGGCTAAGAGCTTGCCGACTAAATCCCGAAACGAATTTATAATCTTACCTTCGACTCTTCGTATCCTGTCGCCTGAGCGAAGTCCGTTGGCGTAGCCCAGCCTGAAAACATCCAGCGTATCAACAACCAGCTGATTAAGTTGATTGTATTTCATCGAAAAGCCAAGACGACCGGTAGGAGAAATTCCGGCAATAGCCGTAGGTGTCTGTTGCTTTGGTTTTGGCCGTCTCACCCGTGGGGGACGGGTGGCATTGACTATGTTTGAGTTAAGCGGTTCGTCCAGAATTCTATCGGCCAAAGTTCTCGATGGTGACAGTATCCATTTGTTTCTAAAAAACCGTTCGAATGTCTCCTTGCCCTTAAAATGACGACTCCAGTATATCGATTCATAAGCTGTGTTGGCCGAATCATAGCCGAAAATATTCTGACAGGTAGTCAGTGCCAAAAGCATGGCTAGATTATCACGGCGGTAAGCGGTGGGACGCATCAGAGGGTGACGCGATATGGCGTAGCTCAGGGCGTCTTCGGAGCGCTCTGCCTGAGACAAAAGCCGGCGCGATAACTGAAAAGTAAGATTCAGGTACCAGCGTACATCATCGGGGACAGCTTCAATCATCGGAGAAAAACCGACACCGTCAAGCGCCAGAATCATAGGGTTGCCGGAACCGGGCGTGGGGTAATGCCTGATAAAATAGATCTCGAACTCAGCTTCGACCCATTCAAAACCGGAAAGCTCGGTTATAATGTGCAGAATAGTGTCGCCCGTCTGCTGCCAGAAAGCAATCAGACTGCTGTCATTTTCTGTGACCCAGCGGATATCCCGTTCGGCCGAACGGTTCTTGTACATCTCCGGATAGAGCGAACTTTGAAGTCCCACAGCGCGGTCGTTAATCGTAACAGCCGGCACAAAACTATCATAGCTAAAAAGTGAGTAGTAGGTCTGCTGAGCGTTTACAACGCCAGCAGAAAATAAAATCAGAAAGCAGACAGCAAGAATCTTTTTCATATTATAACATAAATCCTTTTTAAAATTATACACCTAAGACCTTATGGCTGTGTCGAAGTTGGTGCTGGCGCCACTGCTACCGGAGGACGAGCGGCATAGGGAGTTGAGGGGTCGACCAGTCCGAAATAAAACAAAGTGTAAAGTGAGTGGAAAAATGTGCCGCCAAAACCTCCCAGAACGATGGAAACCGGCAGTCCCAATATAAAAGCCAGCACGAAAGTAAGTGCGATATTTTCAGTGATACCGCCTACCAGAGCGTTTATCGGCAGATAAAACATTAATCCCAGAAGTGACAGAACAATCGCCATCCCAATGGCCAGACCAATCGTGATAAGCATTATTACCAGGCACTTGCCTATATTATTTTTAAAAAGAAGCCAGCTTTCTTCCAGCGCATCACCGATAGAATTGTCACGTACTACCAGAGATCTTTCCGCCAGTCCAAAAACAGAGCCTCCGACAAAACCAAATATCAAAATAACCGGGATCATCAATAAAAGTATAAGCCAGTGAATCATA
>JADFLZ010000042.1 GCA_022564135.1 Candidatus Zixiibacteriota bacterium | reverse complement strand
TCAAAAGTGAGCCAAGAGCCATCATTACTGCGTTTGATATTTCAACAGGAGATAACAGCATAATAATACCTATTCAAAACTCAGTGCTTTAATGGGGTCGAGTTTAGCTGCTTTAAGCGCCGGGTAAATTCCGAAAATCAATCCCGTACCCATAGAAATTGACAGTCCGGCTATAATAGCCAGAGACGAGGGTGAAATCTCCATGCCAATCATTCCGACTAGAAATTTTGCCAGCAAATAGCCGATTAACATACCTACCAGTCCGCCGCTGGAGGTAAGAATCAATGACTCAAACAGAAACTGCAATAGTATATGTTTTTGTTTGGCGCCAATCGCTTTGCGTATGCCTATCTCGCGGGTTCTTTCGGATACTGCCACCATCATTACATTCATGACCACAATGCCGCCGACTACTATAGAAATTGATGAAACTCCTACCAGGGCCATCCGGAATATTTTTGTAATTGAATTAAACATCTCCAGAAAAAGATCAGCAGTCAGCATGTCAAAATCATCTTCTTCGTCATAGGGCACACCTCTTTGCGACCTCAAAAGCAGCCTGACTTCGTCCATGGCGTCGTCTAACTTTTCTACTGAAAGTGCTTTTATCACAATGTTCAGTCCCATACGCGGCTGCCCAAAATGGGCGCCATAGGTAGAAAGCGGCATGACCACGAAGTTATCACGATTATTGCCAAACACAGAGCCAAACTTCTTGGCGATACCTATGATCGTGTATTTCTTGCTGCCGACTCTTAACGTTTTTCCGATTGGATCAACTCCGGAAAACAGTTCTTCTTTGACCCCGTCGCCAATCATCACCACCTGACTCCGGTGTAAATCGTCTTCCATCGAGTGGAATCTCCCTTGGGCAACTTCCATATCAACAATATCAATAAAACTGTAAGTTCCGGCCATGATTCTGCCGTCACGAATATAATTTGAGCCATATTTCAGCCGGGCCTGCGCAAACGCTCTGGGGGAAACTTTATCGCATAAATCGCATTCGTTCATGATAAGATCCGCAGACTTCAGATCTATTGGTTTCCGCTTTATCTTTTTAAGAAACTCCTCTTCCGAAGTTGAAATCATCATCTTGGCAACCATAAAGGTTGAGGGACCCAAACGACCAATATCTTTTTCAATCGCCCCCATCATACCTTCTAGTGCCGATATAATTGTCATCACGGAGACCATGCCGAAGACGATGCCCAAAAGTGTCAGCGAAGACCTGAGTTTATTGGCTCTTATCGCATTTGCCGCTATACCGAATATTGAAAAACCGATCATTTCAAGTTTACCACTGTGCTATTTGATTCTCTTATCACTGGCCACTGCACCGTCAAAAAGTGATATTATCCGGTGGGCATGGCTGGCGACACTTTGTTCGTGGGTGACAGTAATTATTGTATTTCCCTGCGAATGCAGCCTGTCAAACAGTTTCATGATTTCTTCTGAGGTTTTGCTGTCAAGGTTACCGGTCGGTTCGTCGGCCAGAATCAAGGAAGGGTTATTAACCAGCGCCCGGGCGATTGCCACTCTCTGCCTTTCTCCTCCGGAAAGTTCGCTCGGTTTGTGAGTTATTCTGTCTTCTAAATCAACTTTTGCCAGGGCTTCTTTGGCCTTGATGATTCTTTCTTCTGTAGGAGTTCCGTTGTATATCAGAGGCAGCTCTACATTGTGCAGCGAAGTCGCTCTGGGCAGAAGATTGAATGTCTGGAAAACAAATCCGATCTCACGGTTTCTTATATTAGCCAGTTCATTGTCATCAAGAGTGCTGACAGCTTTGCTGTTAAGATAGTATTCTCCTTGTGAGGGAGTGTCCAGACAGCCAATAAGATTCATCAGGGTCGATTTGCCCGAACCCGAAGGCCCCATTATGGCTACGTATTCTCCCTTTTCAATTACTATAGAGACTCCCCGCAGAGCATGAACTTTTTCATGCCCCATATCATAAGTTTTCCAGATGTCTTTTGTTTCTATAAGAGGCATTTATTCTTTATCCTGCTTTTCTTTCTGAATTTCAACGGCATCGCCGTCTTTGATTTTTCTTAAAGATTTATAAGGACCGGCGACTACAGAGTCACCCGGTTCCAGTCCTGAAGTTATTTCTATATACTTCTGATCGGCGATACCCGTTTTGATTTCTACAAATACTGCCCGTCCTTCTTTTATTACAAAAACGCCGCGCAGTTCCTTGCGCTCAACATCCTTCTTTTTCTTAGTCTTGTTATTGTCCAGGTCACCGTTTTCAGCAGCGTTAACTTCGTTTACTAAAGTTGTGCCTGCCGACTGTTTTTGTTCTCTGGCCGCCAGGAGCGAGTCCATATCAAATGAACGCATGACTACTGCACTAAAAGGAACCGAGACAGCCTCTTCGCGCCTGTTGGTAGTAATGTCAACTGTGGCCGACATGCCCGGTCGCACCGAGACGTCGCTGTCAGCAAAAACTACTTTTACTCTGAAATTTGTAGCCTGATCCTGAGTTCCGGCACGGCTGACAACAGCGGTATTGCCAATTTCAACAACTGTTCCGGCAAAAGTAGTGTCAGGAAAGGCATCCACTTCAATCTCAACTACCTGATTTAACTGCACTTTATTTATTTCCGTCTCGTCAACTTCTACTTCAACTTCAAACAGACTCAAATCTGAAACTGTCATGAGAGTCTTTCCTTGAGTAAAAGCAGTCTGCGCCGGGGCGATTTCACCGACTTCACAATCAACATAAGTAACCACGCCGTTCATGGGAGCAACGATTGTAGCCTTACCAAGATTGTCCAATACTTTCTCATATCTGAATTGCGACTGCTTAGCCTGGGCAACCGTTGCTTTTTCTGTTGATTTGGCATTCAGATATCTGTATTTGGCGTCGGTATAGGCCGTCTGGGATGTCAGGGACTTATCAAAGAGTCTCTGCTGGCGGTCATATTCATCTTTGGCCTGCTCCAATGTTGCGCGAGCGCCTTCAAGCCTGGCATTGACTTCATTCAAATTATACTTGGCCTGATTAACATCTGAGCGAAGCTGTACTGTGTCCAGAACTATCAAGAGGTCTCCCGCCGATACCGGGTCACCTTCTTTGACGGCCAGCCGGACTATCTCGCCATTAATTTGTGCGGTTATATCAACTTTGGTCTTTGGTTCAACTCTGCCAGAAGCTGAAACTATCTCGATTATGTCGCGGCTTTCGACTTCAGCAGCGGTGACTTCTACTTTGGCTTCATTGCCAGACATCAGGCTCATGACAAGCAGCGCCACGGCAACGATTCCAATCGATCCAAATATCAGTATTTTCTTTTTCATAACAATTAATTATACCTCTTTTCGGGTTACGGTTTCCCCATAGAATTATCCAGATTTGCTATTGATAAATTGAGTGAGAACCTTGTGTTTATAAAAGAGACTTGCGCTCTTTTCAAATTTTCCTGCGCTTTCAGCAGATCCAGAATTGTGGCAGCGCCAAGATTATATCTCTCCTGTACTATTTTCATATCTTCTTCCGCGGCGGCAACTGTTTCTTCTGCTACTAAAAGACCTTCTTTTTGGTTTTGAATATCCGCATAAGCAGTTCTGATCTGCTGCACTACCGCATTCTTGGTATCTGACAAGGTGGCTCTGGCATTGTTGCGGCTGATTTTTGAGCGTCCTATTTCTCTTTGCTTGCCAAAACCGTCAAAGATACTGTAAGATATTTGAAAACCATATGTTAACGAATTAAATGAATACTCAAAAACCACCGGGAAAGCCTGGGTACCTACAAAATCTGTATATCTGGCAAAAGCAGTAAAACTCGGGAGATATTCGGCCAGGGTAGTTTTGACACCGTAGCGAGAAGCCGAGTAATCTTTCAGGCTTGACAAATAGCCCGGCTCATGAGAAATTCCGAAATTCGTGGCCTGCTCCAGGGTGCCTTCGTATTCACGCATATCTTCTACTGTTGAAAATTCTACTTCTTTATTCGGGTCCAGTCCGGCTGTATAGGAAAGCAGCGCCTTCGAAGTCGAGGTGTTATTCCGGGCTTTCAGCAGTTCCAGCCGGTCGGTCCCGTACTGTACCCGCTGGCTCAAAACATCTGAGTAAGCTGCAGAACCAAGTTCATAACGTGACTCTACCAGCTTCAGCTGTTCTTTACTTCTTTCGACAGCCTGCTCGTTTACTTCTTCGCTCTGAACAGCCCGGAGATAGTTATAATATGCCGTCTTTACCTGATATATCAGCTCTTGCTCGGTGTCTATTGCGGCCAGATGAGCAGCACCGTGACTTGCTCTGGCACCAAGATAGTTGAACACATTGGAAAAACTAAAAGTAGCTCCTGCCGATATGCTTAAACTTTTGTCAGGACCATAATCCTGGGCGGCAGCAGTAATATTGTCAATGACAATAGCTGATTGTTTAGCTTTGCTATAAGAATAGCTGCCGTCAACGTTTGGCAGGAAATTTCCTAAAGCTCTCAGCTTGTCCTTTCCCGCCAGAGACTCCCTGCCACGTGCAATTATTACATTGGCACGGGTTTTCAGGGCATGCTCAATACATTGGTCGAGCGTCAGAGTCTCGGCTGATACAACAGTTACGCCCGAGAGAACAGAAATTATTAGAAGTGTTATGACTGCATATCTGAGTCGCATTAAATTTCTCCTTCGTCAATTATAAATATATATACATATACTTTATCCGAACGCCAATTGTGTCAAAGCGTGCGTTATAGATATCATTCCCATAGATAAGACCGCTAAAGTGTAACCTTTGTTGCGGGAAAATCCGTAAATAATCGAAAGTCCTATGCCTATTACAATAATTTCCCAAATATAAAATGCTCCAAATTTTGAAAGCGCAATATATAATGGGTCTTGAACCTGAGAGTCTTGTAATATGGCCGCCAAAGATATCGAAACTTTCATGCTCCCTTTGGCCAGCATCAGAGGCGCCAATATTAAAGACCCTAAAGTGAAAACGATTTCACTATACAACATGACTGAAAGCAGCTGCTTGAATTTCGCGCGACCTTCCATTACTACGTTTCCAAAAAACAAGGCCAACGCTGCTGCTACTAGCGGAGATAACATCAAGACCAATGGACCGAATATAATCGTTGACCATTTAATCATGGCTTTAGGCGGAAGATTTGCGGCGCCAAGACCCTGGTCTGCAAATTTTTCTCGCATTACTTCCATCTGCATTTCGACCATCATGTCAGAAATCAGATAAATAGATGAAAAAACCAGCAGAAAGAAAAATATCCAGGGGACTAATATCTTAGGCTCGTCTTTTATTTTTTCAAATAATTTCGCGGGCTTATAAAAAACTTCCACAATCCCTTTTAGGCCAAGATTGCTTTCTTTTTTAGCTTCCGGCAAAATTTGCGATTGCTCCGGCGCTTCCATTAGTTCTCTCCCCATTTCATTGTTTTAAGTGTACGCCTTTAATTCTGATTTGTTTCAAATTGAAAAGCATACCATAAAATAGCAAATGCCCACGACTATTACAATAGTCATGGGCAAGAGCCAAATGCTGTGTCTTAAGAGAAAGATGAATTATTTCTCTATTAGAAGACTATTTAAGAATCTTTCGTCCTAATTAAATAAATATGGTCCAACCACAAGTGATACTATAGCCATCAGCTTTATCAGAATATTCATCGAAGGCCCGGAAGTATCCTTAAAGGGATCACCAACAGTATCACCGACAACTGCAGCTTTATGAGCATCGGAGCCTTTGCCGCCATGAGCGCCGGCTTCAATATACTTTTTAGCGTTATCCCAGGCACCTCCGGCATTGGCCATCATTAATGCCAGCATCACGCCGGACATGGTAGCGCCTGCCAGCATGCCTCCCAAAGCTTCTTTGTTAAGCAGAAGCCCGACCACAATCGGTGCAAATATGGCCACGAGTCCGGGAGCTATCATCTGCTTTAGAGCTCCGCTGGTGGCTATATCTATGCAGCGGGCTGTATCCGGTTTAGCCTTGCCTTCCATCAGACCGACAATTTCTTTAAACTGCCTGCGAACTTCGGCGACCATTTGCGCCGCTGCCCTGCCGACAGCTTTCATGGTCAGGGCCGCCACCAAAAACGGCAGAGAGCCCCCGATAAAGAATCCGATGACAACTTTTACATCCAGAATATTAATACTGGTCAGTCCGACCGCACTGGAATAGGCAGAAAACAAAGCCAGAGCTGTTAAAGCTGCCGAACCGATTGCGAAGCCTTTGCCAATAGCGGCAGTAGTATTACCAAGTGAGTCAAGTTTATCAGTTGTCTTGCGAACTTCTGGTCCCAGACCAGCCATCTCTGATATGCCGCCGGCGTTATCAGCAATAGGGCCGTAAGCATCGACTGACATAGTTACCCCGATTGTAGCCAGCATTCCGACACCGGCTATGCCTATGCCATAAAGTCCGGCAAACTCAAAGCCGATATAAATTGTGCCGCAGATAACCAAAATCGGCAGCACCACTGACTCCATGCCGATAGCAAGTCCTGAAATAATATTGGTTGCGGCACCGGTTTTGGAAGCATCTGCAATATCCCTGATAGGTTTAGCTGCGGTATAGTACTCGGTCAAAATACCTAAGATAATTCCGGCAACATTTCCGACAAAAACTGCCCAGAAAACTTCCTGACGAATATTGAGCTCTTTTATGATGAACCAGGTCCCTCCCAGCATTACAGCAGCGCCGACATAAGTAACAAGTCTTAATACCATGGCCGGGTTCATCTTAGTGAAAACATGAACTGACAGAATACCCAGTATTGAAGCCAGCGCTCCAAAAGCCACTATTAATAGAGGCAGCTGCATATATGACTCACGTGCGGCAGCAACGGCCATAGCCATAGAACTCCCGCCGCTAAGGGTGGCAGCAATAGCAATGGTGGCTATAACAGAGCCGACATAGGATTCGAACAGGTCAGCACCCATTCCGGCCGTATCACCGACGTTATCGCCAACATTATCAGCTATAACAGCCGGGTTCCTGGGATCATCTTCAGGAATACCGGCTTCTAATTTTCCCACCAGATCAGCGCCAACATCGGCTGCTTTGGTAAAAATACCGCCGCCGACACGGGCAAAAAGAGCTATTGATGAAGCCCCCATGGCAAAGCCGGAGATTACAGATGAAGATTCAGGATTGCCGAAAAAGTAGAAAACGATACCCATACCAACCAGACCGAGCGAAGCTACGGACATTCCCATAACCGCCCCCCCGGTAAAAGCAATGGACAGAGCCTGGCCCTCTCCGAAATCTTTAGCCGCGGCGGTTGTGCGAACATTAGCCCGGGTTGCTGCTTTCATACCGAAAAATCCGGCCAGCATTGAGCAGCCGGCGCCGCCCATAAAGGCATAAGCGGTCTGGGCAGAAATCTTCCAGAAGAGCATTGCGAATACAATAATAATGAAGATTAGCAGGATAGAATATTCCCGTTTCAGAAAAACCATCGCTCCATCATGGATTACATCAGAAATCTCCCTCATAAGGTCTGTTCCGGTCGGTTTATTCTTAATCCATAAAAAGAGAATTAAGGCAAAAATAAGCCCAACAGCGCCAATCAGTGCAGCCATCAAACCTGTGTCCATTAGTCTTTTCTCCCGTTTAACGTTATCAAAATTAAATAGTTATCAACTATATGACTATCTTAAATTTACAAGCCTCGAATATATCCGCTCTGGTTTTGATTGGCAAGTTATTTCAATGTTTTGAGGGGTTATTGTAAATAAAAAAGAGGCCGGTTAATCATAACCAGCCTCTATTAGTATTATCTAAATCTATATTCTCAAATATTCTCTTAAAACGCCTTGATATCCACTCTTATGCGGGGAAATCCTATAAACGGATCGTTCGTCTGAGTTCTATTTTGCATATTTATTATAACGACAGTTGCAGTAACCGTAGAATCGTTGGAGGGAATGTTACCCATAAAAGCTATAAGTGGGAAATTGGTAGTATCGGTTACGAAGTTTGTCGGTTCAAGTGAAATAAAGACAGTCCCTGAGTTGCCGCTGCTTAAAGGTACCAGACCTCCCCAATTGCCGGTAGTCATACCTCCCGGCAGGTTTGCAATAAAATCTTCTCCAGGGAATTGCGGCAGTCTGGGGCCGGCAACATACGGATTATTATTATCGGGCTCATTAATCTTGCTGAATGTTCCCGTGGTCAAAAGTCCTCCGCTGATACCGGGCATCAATGAATCATTGGATGAATTAGGTCGCCAGGCAGGCAAGGTAACGCTGCCTACTGCACTTGGTGCCACTGTCGGCGATACAACCCAGCCTTTATAGTTCCAGCCTAATGAGTCGTAATCAGGCAGCGCAAAACTATCCTGAGTAAAATCATCAAAATTGAATGCAAATAAGCTGCCGATAGTGTAAATAAAATTGGGAATAGTTACCAGTATAGAATCTCCGGCCGCAGCAGTATCATTCTGAACGTCCTGGTAAAATCTAATAACAGCATGGCTGAATGAATCTACTCCAAATATGCGAGTTGTATCTTTACTTATAAAGGGGCATGTATCACATTTGGTTGAATCTCTAAAGATATTAATCAGGTTTCGAATAATTGTGTCCCGCGGGAAAATTTCATAGGTAGTATCTACCCAGAAAGAATCAAGACTTAGAGTATCTCTGATAGAGTCGAAAAGCCGCTGGTAGCTCGAAAACCAAATTCCGTACCCATCCAGTGCTACTCTGTCACTATCTGAAGTCGTTTCCATATTATAACGGGCTGTAGCATCCCATAGAATGTCGCTTAGCGGAAAAACTAAGTCGACAGATAAATCAGATGGCAAAGTTACATCATCAATGAGCATAATCGGACCCGGAGATGACAGCGCAGGAAAAGCGTCTTCCTCGATAGAAACAAATAGTTTTGAAAATTTAAAGATGTTGTCATCCAGGGTAAACAAGTTGGAGTCTGCCCTGAGCGAACCGTCCACTTCCAGAAATCTCTTATTGAATTCATCGTAACCAAACCGTCCTAAAGAAACGGTATCCTGAGAATTTGCTACCCATAGTTCATAATGCATACCGGGGAAATTAGCAGGCAAAACCTGAGGGTTAAGAGTAACCTCGCTTGTTGAAAATGGAGCCAGGACATCGGCCGGCTGTGAGCATCCCCAATAAACAGTAGTAGCTACCACAAGAGCTGCCATTATCAGTAACCGTCTAATTCTATTCGACATTATAAGTCTTCCTCCCTAATCATCAGGGGTCTATATGTGCAAGTCGCTGTTCAAAATATAAGCACAAATGATAAGCTATAAGCTAAGCATGTGTCAAGCCCTTTACAGCCCATTTTTTGTACAACTCTAACTTAATCAGACGCTTTGAGAGCCTCAAATATCTAAAGAAAACTTAAATTTTGGTCGATAAAATGACAGAATCCAAAAAAGTCAGGAGCCAGCACTTTGTTAAAGCATTGCCCCAGATGTAAATCTGAGCAAATTATTACAGAAACAGGGAATTGTACTGTCTGCAGCACTACGCTGGAGGACTCCCCGGAGCCAGATGATTCGAGTCAACTTGATATCGTTGTAACAGAAGTGCCTGCAGATGATAGAGAATTTGTGGGCGGAGATAAGCTTGGTGTTGAGGACTCCAAAGATCAGCCTGGCCCCGGCCAGGAGACATCTGATAATTCCGGGGGTATCAATAAATTACTGGATTATGATCCGATAGGCGTATCTGAACCAACTCTCCCCCCCGCAGCTGACTATTCTGACGAAACCCGTTCCAAAGAAGAATATAAACCAGAACCAGTTCCAGTGATTTCAAAATCGACCTCGGACAAACCTGAAAAATCTCCAGACGAAGTTGACGGAAAACTTCAGAAGCTCTCAGATGAAGATTTAAAGAAAATCGAGCTAAATCTGTACGGCAAAAATGTTCGTCTTGCTGATGAAGAAAAAGCCAAAATCAGGAGTAAACTCAATGAACTAGATACTCCTGAGGAGCCCGAAGAAGCTGGCTCAGATGTCCCAGAAACTGACAAGAAGCCCCTTCTGGAAGGTCTGGGAGAGGCTCCGAAAGCAGCCCGCAGCAAAGGCAAAGCGTATTTTTACAAAAACTATATTCAACTTATGGGCCGGCACCATTTGACTCGCCACGATGAATTGACCGTAAACGGCAGGGAATATCATCTCCAGCCTAAAAAGCTCAACTCGGCTCTTCTATTCAGCAGTATAGCCGGTGCATTTTTTATAGTTCTCTTCATTGTCGGTTCGATGTTCTTAAACAGCTCTGGAAACGGCGATGGAACAGTCGCTGGCATGATATTGGACAAAAAAGGTAAGCCTTTCATTAGCGGCGCTCAAGTCGTTTTCCCGGAACTTGGGATCAAGATTAAGTCAAATGCTGAAGGATATTTTAGCACGAGCGACATTCCTGAGGGTACTCACAAAATTGAGTATTACATCAATAAAAAGCTAATGGGTTCAGACTTTACTACGGTAGTTAATGACGAAATCTCTATGATTTCACTCTCGCCCAATATTAAAAGCCAAGCCAAAAAGAGCTCAAAGTATGCCAAGAAATCTTCCGCTAAATCAAAGAGCTCCAAAACCGCCAAAAAAATAGTACAGGCAACGCCGACATCTAAACAGGCCGCTGCTCCTAAAAAAAGCAGCAGCAAAACTATCAAGGCCCCCCCTAGAAGAGGACCGGCTTCTATCAAATTGGCGGCCAACATAGCTGACGCCAGAATTAAGATAGACGGCAAAGTACTGGGTGCAGGAAATCTTAAATACAGAAATATTGAACC
>JADFLZ010000397.1 GCA_022564135.1 Candidatus Zixiibacteriota bacterium | reverse complement strand
GGTAGACAGAATCTTCCGTGGCGGTGGTAAAGCCGTTTGTTCAGGTGAAGCTGATCCCAACAGTGACGGGTCAATTCTAAATGTACTTGACTTGACATTTTTGGTAGACCGTATCTTCCGTGGTGGAGATGCACCGAATAGTTGCGGAACACCTCTATAGCAAGTCGACGATAACATATAACCAGTCAATGCACTGGTAAGTTATAAAGATAATGGCCATCCCGGACAATCGGGGTGGCCATTTTATGTTTAGGTAAACAAGCATATCATTGTATATTGATAGCTGAGTTAACCCCGGCGGAGTCCCACCACCGATTTACTTGCCAATATTGTGAGGACCACAAAATAAACAGGTAATTTGATTATGAGAAGTAGAACAGCGTCCCGGCACCTTTTGACTTTTTTGTTTCTGTTGCTGGTGGTTTCATCGGTATCCGGAGAAAAGAATCCGGACGGAGAACCTCCAAAACCTTACATAATTAAAGGGCGTCTTACAATTCAATTTGAAGATGGGGTCAGTACTGAATCATTCAGTCAGGGCTTTGCAAAAGCAAATTTTTCTCTGCCGAGTCTGGATATCATTTTAGAAAAGTATAATGTCTATACGGCAACTGCTGTTTTCCCCTGGCGCAAAGAAAAACCTGAAGCAAACTCAGGAATTTACGACCTCACCAGATTCTGGGAAATTTACTTTGCTGAAACTGCCGACGAAAAGAAATTAATAGAAGAATTACTTCAAAACCCAAACATCCGAAATGTCGAATCTGTCTGGGCGCTGCCAATACATGCTTCTCCCGATGATCCTTCCTGGAATTTACAATGGGCCATGTTTCCCGGAGGGATAGATCCGTTGTTTTATGATGCCTGGGATCTGGAAACGGGATCGGACTCAATCAAATTTGCCAATATTGATACCGGCGTTAACTACAGACATCCTGACCTTGTGGGAAACGTCTGGGTAAATCCCGGAGAAGATTTGGATGGAGACGGTCTGGTCTTTGACGTCAACGACTTAAACGGTATCGACGATGACGGTAATGGCATTGTTGATGACCTGATAGGTTACGATTTTTTTACAGGTTTAGGCGGATTAGGAACAATGCCCGGAGAAGATGGCGGTGTCCGGGACCCGGATCCTAATGACTTTAACAGCCACGGTACGCATATTGCCGGAATCGCAGCCGGGATGAATAACAACGGCACCGGAGTAACCGGCATAGCTGGAGGTTGGTTCGGAGGCAGCAGGTCATATAGGGGAGTGCAGATAATGTGCCTGCGTGTTGGGGGGACAGCAGCGGATGGTCAGGGCTATGTTAACTCTACTAATTGCGGACAGGCAATTGACTATGCCGCCATGATGGGGGCTGATGTAATTAATTGCAGCTGGGGTTCACAAGGAACTTCGGCGATGGTGCAGGGTATGAGCAATGCCGCGGCAGCAGGGGTAACTGTCGTGCATGCTTCGGGAAACAGCAACGCAGAAGTTCCGGACTTTTTGGACATTTTGGGTGATGACGTCTTATCGGTCGCATCTACAACTTCTTCTGATATTAAGTCTGGATTTTCGAATTTCGGAGACTGGATAGATATAAGCGCTCCCGGCTCAGGTATCTACTCGACAGTCTCATTTGCCTATGTGCCGTCGTATGGCTATAAGTCGGGAACTTCAATGGCAGCACCAATGGTCTGCGGCACGGCGCTTCTTATAAAATCAATGATGCCTTCGCTTTCCCATCAGCAGATAGATTCGATTATATTTGCGACAGCCGATAATATTGATGCCCAAAACCCGTCATATATAGGATTTCTTGGTGCCGGAAGAATCAATGCCTACAACGCCCTGGCCGGCCTTGCCAATGCAAAATTCAGCGCTGACATGACCGAAGGCAGCGCACCCCTGACAGTACAGTTTAGTGACCTGTCGCCAAACTCTCCTTTTTTCTGGGAGTGGAGTTTTGGCACCGGCGATAGCTCGATTATACAGAACCCGGAATATACTTATACTCAGCCGGGTGTTTACTCTGTCTCACTTAGAATCGATGAAGGCAACCCGCTGGGTTTGGGTGAAGAGCATCTGCGCAATTTTATCTGGGTCAGAAGCGACACCCTCGCTTTTGACTCAATCGTCGCCGTCAAGGGACAGACTACTTCTTTACCTGTCTATCTATCCAACAGCTCCTTGATTAAAAAAATTGCCCTGTCATTTAGCCTGTCAAACGTTACAGGCGTGACTGTAGATTCCTTTGATATCACAGCGTCACGCACCAGCAGCTTCCAGCAAGTTTCATTCGCTGCAGCAGATCCCGACTCAGGAAAATGGCTGATAGAAATGATACCTGATACAAATGGCGGAGCTAACTATCTGCCGGTTGGAACGGGGCTGTTTATTGAATTACTTATCAAAGTGGACGCCTCGGCTCCATCAGGAATAATTGAGATTGATACTGCCACGATTAGCGGTCAAAAAACGCTGATTTCATCAATCTGGGGAGAGTATTTCCCCGACGTTTTCATAAGCGGTAAAATTGTTATCGGATGTGCCTACGGCGATGCCAACTGTGATGGCGCTGCCGCAAATATTCTGGATTTGACCTATATGGTAGATTTCATATTCAGAGGAGGACCGGACCCAGATTTAGTTGGCGGCGACGCCAATGCAGACGCTGCCTCAAATATTCTGGATTTGACCTATCTGGTAGATTTCATTTTCAGAAGCGGGCCTCCGCCCCCTTCATCTTAGGGAAATAGCCTGATTTGAGTGCAAATTGTCTAATTAGGCGCAGAATTTGGGCCAAATT
>JADFLZ010000396.1 GCA_022564135.1 Candidatus Zixiibacteriota bacterium | reverse complement strand
CGGTTACGCCGCTTCTGAAAGAGTTATCGCCAGAGCGGGAGCGTTGACTCTGGCCGAACTGATCGAATGCAACCTGCCCTCTATTTTGATACCGTTCCCGTACGCGGCCGGCGACCATCAGAAAAAAAACGCGATGAGTTTGTCGTCACGCAACCGGGCGGTGCTGCTTGATGAAAGCCGGCTGGCTGATGTGGATATTTTAAGCGAAGCTGCCGAGCTGCTGAATTCAGAAAAGTATGCAGAGATGAAAGGTGCCCTGGCTGAAATGACCAAAGACAGAGAGCCGGCGGTTGAAGTTATCGCGGATGACATCGTTTCTCTGATAATCGATTCAATTGATACAAATGAGGCCGGGAGTGAAAATTGAAAGTTACAGCAGAAAAGAGCGCACAGATAAAGTTCAGACTTGGGAAGATTATGTTTGGTAATATAAAAAGATTGTATTTTGTAGGCATAGGCGGAGCCGGCATGTCGGGCATTGCTGAAATTCTGCATAACCTCGATTTTGAAATCGCAGGTTCCGACAGCACTCTCTCAGAAATTACAACCTATCTTGAGGAGCTGGGACTGAAAATCTATGACGGACACAAAGGCTCCAATCTTGGTGACAGCCAGGTAGTAGTAATTTCTTCGGCAGTTGGCGAAGACAATCCGGAAGTAATCGAAGCTCGCCGCCGCGGTCTGCCTGTTATCAAACGTGCCGAAATGCTGGGTGAGCTGATGCGTCTGAAATTCTCAATAGGCATAGCCGGTACCCACGGCAAAACGACCACGACTTCGATGATTGGCCGCATCCTGCAGCAGGGAAATTACCAGCCGACTTTGATAGTCGGTGGCATTGTCGCCGAGCTTGGTACCGGAGCTGCTCTTGGCGCCGGAGATTATCTGGTGGCTGAAGCTGACGAATACGATAAATCATTTCTGGCCATGTATCCCTCGATGGCGGTGGTGACCAACATGGAACCTGACCATCTCGATTGTTATGCCGATGCCGACGATCTGTTTCAGTCATATCTGTCATATATGAACCGCGTTCCGTTTTACGGCTCTGTTATCATACCCTCAGATGATGAAAACATCGGACCGTTAATAAATAAAATTGCCCGGCCATACTCTACCTTTGGAATAAGTTCAGATTCGGATTATCAGGCGACCGAGATTAGCAGAGAGCCCGGCCGGACAACTTTTAATGTCAGCCGCAAAAAAGAACTTCTGGGTCAGATAATTCTGCACGTGCCGGGACAGCATAATGTGCTTAACGCTCTGGCGGCAATCGCAGCCACAACCGAGCTGGGTGTGTCGTTTACGACAATCAGCGATGCCTTGCTGGCCTTTAAGGGTGTAGCGCGGCGCTTCGAAATTATCGGAGTTGAAAAAGAAATTACTGTCATCGATGATTACGCTCATCACCCGACCGAAATCGAGGCTACTATCAATACCGCCAAAGAATGCTATGACGGCAAAGTTATTGTAATCTATCAGCCGCACCTGTACAGCCGCACTCGCGACTTTATGGAACGGTTTGCAGAGACGCTCTCAAAAGCAGACAAGACTCTGATGGTTGATATATACCCGGCCCGTGAAGAACCAATCGAAGGAGTAACCTCAAAAGCAGTCTCAGATTTAGCCGCCGGTAAGAATATTGGAGATCTGGAGTATGTCGGACCCAAAGAAAAGGCTCCGTCACGCGCGGCCGAAATCGCCAGACCAGGGGATGTGGTCATAGTGATGGGTGCCGGCTCTATAACATTAATTAAGCATAAAGTTTTAGAAGAAATAAAAAAGAAATGATTCAGCTTAGTAAAAGAACCAGACTGTCTGTCTATGCCATCGTCTTCTCAATGATGCTGGCCGTAGCCGTGATTAGTTTTACCGATGTTTCCACAATTGAAGCAGTTTCTCTAAGTGGCACTCTGGTCAATGACTGGGCGGAAAAATTTAACTTGAAAAAGAACAGTTCTGTGCTTGACCAGCCTTATGACGAATTAACAGAAAAGATGCTCCGTCCGGACAGCGCCTTAAAAATCGAAATTAGTTTCAGCTGGCCGCACACACTCAAATTGGAACTAAACTCTATCACTCCCTGCTGCCTGCTGCTGGACAAAAAGAGTGGTCGCATTTTCGGCCTGGACAAAAACTGCAGAGTTGTGCCGCTGGCAGAAACTGCTGTTGATTGGGAAAGACCTCTCTTTACCGGCATCGACAAAATAAAACTTTATGAAGTCTGTTCGGATTCACGCCTCAGACGCGTTCTTAAGGCTCTTGAAACTTTGAGAGAGGAAAATATCAACTTCTACCGGCTGATAGAGCAGGTCGATTTTGGCAAAGATAATCGGATTGAAATTATTATTTCGGGTCTTGACCACAAAGTCTGGGTCTCGGCAGACCGCCTGCTTGGCGATCTAAACAGATATCTTGAATTCATCGAAGGCTTTGAACTGGATCTGAAAAATATAAGACTGATAGATATGCGCTTGGAGCAAATGATCGTTACCAGGGAGAAAGGTGCTTAGATGCCATCAGAAAAGTTAGTTGCGGCACTTGATATTGGCTCTACTAAAATAGTTGCACTTGTCGGCGAAGCCGACGAACAGGGCGGTATCTATGTTATCGGTCACGGTGAAGCTCCTGCCGAGGGGCTCCGGCGTGGTATTGTTGTCAATATGGAAAAAACAGTGCGCTCTATTCGCAAAGCGATCGATGATGCCCAGATGGTGTCGGGCACTGAGATTGACAAAGTAACCGCCGGTATTGCCGGAGAGCACGTTCGTTCAATAAACTCCCACGGCGTAATCGCGGT
>JADFLZ010000395.1 GCA_022564135.1 Candidatus Zixiibacteriota bacterium | reverse complement strand
CATCCTGGAATTGACTATGCTATTGGAGTGGGTAAGGATCAAGATTCCGGACTTTATGTAGCAGTTATGGGTCATCCTAGGGATAGAGAGTTTATAACCGACCATTTTAGAAATGCATATGAAGAAGCTGTTGGTAGCGCATTTCCAGAAAAATTATACCAGGCAAGGGTGCGTCATGGGATTAACCCTAACTGGGAATCAGATATTTTCAGACACGTTAAAGGAGATTTAGAACAAGTTGCTCAGGCAGCATTTGATACATTGAAAGCGTATGCAGGCCCCACCCATACAGTTTATTAATGCCTTCTATATTGTCAACGATTTGATTTTCTCCTCGCATAGCCAACTGGATTCTTGAATTTTGAACGCGATCCCACTTCTTTTGAAGACCAACTATATATTTTGTTTTCAGGGCTACCCAATAGTGCCTACGATGTTTGGAATTGGCGCTCGCTTGAAACTGCTCCGGCAGGATTAGCTGAAGGCAAAACCCTAATAAATGATACTGTACTTGTCACAGATTCTGGTGCGCAACAAGTAGCCTGGGATAATATTAAAATAAACACCAGACCGAAATGGGCACACAAAGATAGTTCTGCTTTTACAGGAGAGGTATTATATATAGAAGACACCAGCGGATTCGATAGATATACTTCAGACCCGAATTGGGTTACTGGACATATAATCCCCGGATTTTATATAGATACAATTGTTAGAAACACCGTGCAATCGTTTCCCGAAAGTCGCTGGGATATTTTTACGGTTTCTTCTTTTGACGATCTCAATAATACAATAACCGTTGTTCTAAAGAGAAAACTTGATACCGGCTGGTCGGAAGATTTGGTCTTGGTGGACTCAGTGCAGTTTCGCATCGGACTTTTTGATAACCAGTCGGACTTCAAATTGGCTGGCTCAAAACGCGGCTACACCGATCTCTTCTGGCTGATTTTGTAAGCTGATTAAACTAAAATTGAATTTCATAGCCGGCGTTTAATCTGGCATGGCAGCAGCTATGCTTAGTGGATGCCGGCTTTTTTTAAAGCGCGGGCGAACTTACTCTCGGTCTGTCTGACAAAGGGAATATCAAGCTGCGAAAACAGACGGCGCAAAGCAACTTCGACATCGTCTATTCGGCCGGTGTCCGACAGTTCCAGTTCAAGTTCGTAGTCGTTGGAGCCGTCGCTGAATTCGGTTTTGTCAATCTCCAGCATGTAGTTGGAATCTTCAATCTTAAAAAGTTTTTTCTGACGCAGGTTATCAAACTTGACCAGTCCCTCAACCTGCTTAACGCCGAAATTATTCTTGATATAGTCAATTGGCATAATCTCCAAACTCATCAGATCCATCTGTCCGTTTAAGATATCAATGGCGTCGCGTTTGGGGATGACTGTTTCAATCTCCTGCCGTATTACAGCCAGTCCCGGTTTAGCCGGAATACTTTTGATAGTGACCAGTCCTTGTTTTTTTTCAGCGCGAACCCGCAAAGCCCAGCCTGCTTTGGCCAGTTTACCGTCCGGTGTATCAAAGAAACTGTTTTGCTGGTTTTCTTGGTGTTCGATTTGACCTAAAAATCCCAGCAGTTTGAGGTAATTGGTAAACGAGGCCAAGTCGAGCTTGATTTCAATCTCTCGGGTTATGTTCGGCTGCTGCGGCATAAATGAATTATAACGAATAGTCCGCAGACAGGCTACCATATTCTTGTCAGTAAATTTGCCGTAACTCAGGCCTTAAACCTGGCTGTTATCTCCTGATTATTTTCTGCGTTGTATACCTTGAATTCCTGAATGGGCATAGTGGTGTCTCTGACAAGATTTATTTTGAACTTATAGTTTTTCATCAGCCGCTCAATTCTGTTAGAGCCGTTATCGCTCATAGCTTCTGCCAGAAGCGGGCTGACCGCCAGATGAAAAGATTTCAGACTGCCGTCAGCTTTGGCCCTTTGGAACCAGCGCTCAATTTTGGTGGCCATAGTTTCTTTGGAGGCCACTCTGCCCAGTCCGCCGCAATATGGGCAGGGCTCTGAGAGATGATGCATATGAGAAACACGTACCCGCTCGCGGGTCATTTCTATAAGCCCGAAATCCGTGACGGTGTTTATGGCACGTTTGGCACGGTCGTGCTGAAAACAGCGGCTGAACTCTTCGTAAAGTCTTCTGCGGTTGTCATGGCTGTACATATCAATAAAATCGCAGACGATGAGTCCGCCGATATCCCGCAGGCGAATCTGCCGGGCGGTTTCGCGGGCGGCCTCAAGATTTACCATTAAAATAGTTTTTTCCTGGTCTTTGCCGCCCACAAAACGGCCGGTGTTGACGTCGATCGTAACCATGGCCTCGGTCTGGTCAATTATCAGATAAGCGCCTTTGCGAATCCAGACTTTGCGGTCAAGCATCTTGTCGATTTCCGTTTCCAATTCGTAAGTATCAAAAAGCGGCAGGCTGCCTTTGTAGATCTTTACTTTCTTTCGAAGTTCCGGTGCTATGGAACGGGCATAGCTGACTACTTTTTTGTAATCGTCTTTGTTATCGCAGACTAAGCTTTCGATTTCATCGTTAAAAACATCGCGAATCATACCGACCAGCATTTCTTCTTCCTGATGAATCAATTCCGGTGCAGTCGAGCTGTCTGCTTTTCTTTTGAGCTTGGTCCACAGTTTTAAGACCCGTTTGATGTCCATCTTAAACTCAGAATCTTCTTTCCCTTCTCCTTCAGTACGGACAATCAAACCAAATCCTTCGGGGCGGTAATTTTCGACAATCTTGCGCAGCCGTTTCTTTTCGTTCCAGTTAGCGATAAGTGT
>JADFLZ010000394.1 GCA_022564135.1 Candidatus Zixiibacteriota bacterium | reverse complement strand
TCAAGCCCTAACCATTTTTATCTCGGCGGCGTTTGGGTGGGTGGTAATTGGACGTGGCAGTCGTCAGAGCCGTTTTCATTTGTAAATTGGGCCCCTACGGAACCTAATAATCCCGGCACCGAAACAATTATAGCTATTTGGGGATTCGGCGAAACAGATTATAGAAGGCCGCCGGGAACATGGAATGACGCTTGGTCGGATGACAGCTCTGAACCAAATGCCGTTCAGTGGTCGGTAGTCGAATGGAGCGAAACTGATACCACCGAAGCAGTGATGACTCCCGACCCAATATTTGTCGTAATGGCTAATGCAATAGAGCCATTTTACGCTACAATATATTTGGGAAACTTTGAGGGCGGCCGTTCCGCTACCAACGTGAATTTGAGCAGCCTGGAAATCAACGGAAGTATCGCTCCGTCATCGACCTCCATTATTCCTTCGCACCCTCGGTTCAGGGGTGACATTGTCAATATTCAAATTGATGTTGCTTTACTTCTTGCGGGCTACGGTCCACTCTGGAATACGACAGAACAACTGTTTATGGTCGAAGGGATTTTCGATGACAGCACTCCATTTTCCAATGCCGCTTTGTTTACTGTTCGTGGGCACATTTCGGGCGATGTTAATCTCGATGGCTCCACTAATATCGCCGACCTGACTTATCTTGTAGATTATATATTCCGTGGCGGAGCAGAACCAGAAATCTCTGAGACAAGTGACGTCGACGGTTCTTGCGGCAAAGCTAATATTGTAGACCTTACATACTTTGTTGATTATATATTTAGAGGCGGACCTCCACCTGTCCCGGGCTGTACTGAGTGATTTGGAATGCTTTAGATTCTAAGAAAAATAGCGGCGCAGGGACTCATCAAAGCGCAAGCGGAGATCCTTCGTGAAACGAAGGGAACCCAAGACCCACGGAATTATGAAAACAATAGTTCAGCATGGCCCGGGAGCAGGCCCGCCACGGAAAATTCTGTCAACTAAGAAAGTCAAGTCGAGAATATTAGCTGGAGTATCGTCGCTATTGGTATCAGCTTCTGCTGGACAAGGCGGAGCCAAGCCGCCTCGGAAGATAAAATCAACCAAATAGGTCAGGTCGAGAATATCTGCTTCATTTCCATCACCATTAACATCACCGCGGTCACTTAAACAGCAGTATTCGCAGACGTCACCAATTCCATTACTATTGATATCCTCTTGTCCCGGATTAAAAGTTAGAGGACAGTTGTCGTCTGCGTTTACGACACTATCCCCATCAAAATCTGCATAACCGAAAATTTCAATATTTACTGCTAATTGGGCCGATTCGCCTACCCCGGATATTGATAAGGGAGTGACTGAAAAACCGACAATCGAATCGACGTAGGTCGCCCCCAGCCCCAGCACACTTTCTCGAATCGTGCTGCCGTTGTTCGGTTGATCATAAGGAGGCATGTCCAGTATAAAGCCGTCCCTGAATATATCCAGAGTGTCAACCATGTGAACAAACAAGCCATCGCAATTAGTCATAAATACACCAAAAGGTCTATTCGCATGGAGGAAATACTCATCAAATCCAACATACCGACGAAATTGAAAATAATAATAAAGTGGTCCCCTGGGTATGATCAGTACCTTGATTCCATCAGCCGACTCCAATGGAGTAAGATTATAGGTACCGCTTAAACTGACATTCTTAAACTGGCTGGACTGCAACCAGCCAAAGATTCCCTTGATACGAGCATTAACATGGCCTTCCCCCGATCCCATTGGGTCAAAAATATCTCCACCTCCCTGTATTAGACCGCAGGACGTATCTGCGGCAGATGGCCAGGAAGTATTGTGACAAAACCAGCCAGATGCGTGACCGGCTCCAAATGTGTGAAATAGCTCCTGAACCACGGTATTAAGTAGAATTCTTCCATTTAGCCAGACAAAATCACCAAATCGAATACCACCCACGCTGATTGGTTGCATTGTTGAAATTACAATTACCCTGTCGAAGTCACCACCCGTAATGAACGGATTTCCAAAACCTCCCCATTGCAAGTTTACTCCATCGCTTATCGCCGAGTCTATTGCAGGCACAAAAATATTGGTGCTGAATTCGAGAGTATCAAGGTTTAGAGTATATTCTCCAACCACTTGTCCTGTTATACGCATCTGATCGTACGATACTTCTCTGAAGTAATCGTTAAAAGTGATATTGATGTAATTCTCCCACGATGATGCCGGAGAGACCAGAAACTCAGGCACATTCCACGGCCCTGGGTAGCGATTGTCAAAAAAGATGGAATCAGCCTTCTCCACTGTAACCGGCTCCGGGTCCATATTGAAAGGACTTATTGGTCCGTAACGAATTTGCGCCCCAATTGAATCTGAAGCCAGCCTGACCAGTATAATAAGAATTCTGATTTCACCGTTAGGATTCTCCGATGATGATAATGCACCAAGTGATGATTCATACGACTGATATTGCGGGGACTCAACTGAGAAGTGATCAGCTTCCGACTCGATACTCGGCTTTTGAGGGGAACTCATGGCAGTTGTAAGGACGAAGTACAGAAAAAAACCAAAGCACAGTCCAACGCCCAATAGTTGTTTTAATTTAAACCTCAACATATATTTGACTACCAACTTGTCTGATTCTCGTCACCCAAACTACTTGCTATAAGATACTTAATCTGCTGAATTTACCAAGCTGAAAACTGCACAATATGCCTTACCAGCTCCCCAATAAGCATATTCATAACTTTGGATTTTTTCTAATGAAATATTTTCAAATGCTACTTAAGTGCCGGTTGTGATATTTCCAGATT
>JADFLZ010000393.1 GCA_022564135.1 Candidatus Zixiibacteriota bacterium | reverse complement strand
AAACATATAAGCCTTGACTTGGAAGTAGATTAACGAGGTCTTTTAAAGTCGTGCATTAAAATGTAAGTCAGGATCCCGCCTCTTTGGCGTGGTCCTGACAGAATTTCTTTCAAGAAATATCAATATTACCTGAATTTTTATTGTCTTTCGCCGGCCAATTTATAGATTGCAATCTTTCGTTATTCTACGGCAAAAAGTTCAAATCTGTGTGGAGGAAAGAGTAAGTGACCAAGACCAAGGAGGCAGTTCTTAAACAAATTGACGAAGCCGGAGTGGGCTATATCCGGCTTTGCTTCACCGACGTTCTCGGCAAAATCAAAGGGATGTCTATCACCCGTTCGGAAATCGAGCAGGTTCTCGAAGAAGGCCAGGGCTTCGACGGTTCCTCGGTAGAGGGCTTTGCCCGTATCGAAGAATCCGACCTGATGGCCATGCCTGACCCGCTCACCTTCCGGGTAATTCCCTGGGAAATCGGCACCGAGAAAATCGCCATTATGTTTTGCGATATCGAAAATCCCGACGGCACTCCCTACGATGGCGATCCGCGCTGGGTCATGAAGCGGAATTTGCAAAAATTAAATGATAAGAACTGGACTTTTTACCTCGGTCCCGAAATGGAATATTTCTATTTCGAAAATGACAGAAAGCCCACTACAATCGATCGCGCCGGATATTTTGACTACGAATCGACAGATTTAGGCACCAAAGTGCGCAAGATGACCGTGGCCGCACTCGAAAACCTCCACATTCCGGTCGAGTGCTCCCACCATGAAGTTGCTCCCAGCCAGCACGAAATTGACCTGAAATATCAGGAAGCTCTGGTGATGGCCGACTTTTCCCAGATTTACCGGTTTGTCGTCAAAGAAATTGCCCTGCAAAATGGTCTTTATGCCAGCTTTATGCCCAAGCCGATTTTTGGCGAAAACGGAAATGGCATGCATGTCCATATGTCGATGTTTGAGGGTGACAAAAATCTCTTTTTTGAAAAAGAAGATTTTTACCACCTCTCAAAAATGGCCAAAAATTTTATGGCCGGTATCTTAAAGCATGTCAAAGAGTTTACGCTGGTGACCAACCAGTGGGTCAACTCCTACAAGCGGCTTGTGCCGGGCTACGAAGCTCCGGTCTATGTCAGCTGGGGCAGACGCAACCGCTCCAGTATGGTCAGGGTGCCGATGTACCGGGTCGGCAAAGAAAAAGCGACCCGTATCGAACTGCGCTCGGCCGACCCGGCCGCTAATCCCTATCTGGCCTTTACCTGCATGCTGGCCGCCGGTATGAAAGGCATCGAGCAAAACTACGACCTGCCCGAACCGATTGAAGAAAACATCTTTCACATGAGCGCTGAAAAGAAAGCCGGACTTAATGTCGATGTCCTGCCCGATTCGCTGGAGAACGCTATCATAGAATTCGAAAAATCAGAACTGATGAAAAAAGCGCTCGGCCAGCATGTTTTCGATAAGCTGATTGAAAACAAACGCATCGAATGGGACGCCTACCGCACCAACGTCACCGACTTCGAACTCGACAAGTACCTGCCCATGCTGTAGAGGGTAATGGGGCAGATGAGGGCATCTGCCGCCCACAAAAAAGCGGCGCTCTATTCGTCATTCCACGCTTGACGTGGAATCCAGCCGGTAATACTAGCGCTAATGTTCGAGTAATAGTCTTGTTTCGCTATGATCCCACCCCGCAACTACTCGGGACTTTGCCGCAAGCGGTGGGCGACCCGAAAAATGGGTTCGTTTTGTCATATTTTACTTTTCGCATAATAAGTTTTGTAGTAATTTTGAGTTAGATATTCGGGGTCAAATTGTTGTCTGTTCATAGTAATTGAGTTGGGCGGAGTATTTTGCAGTGTTTTGGGAGTGAAATTGTAATTGATGCGGTGCAGGGTCACATCCTCCGCCGGAGGCGGAGAACAAGACCCTGCACAACGATTTGAAAGGACTTTTTAACACATGAAGAAAATACACTTATTTTCTGCGATAATTGTTATTATGATTCTCGTTGGATGTGCGAGCCCATCTTTGTCCCAAGTTTACATCGGTCTTAAAGCTGGGCCAGGATATTCAAACTTCGGGCTTCACCCCACAGAAAGAATTCGTATCTATTATGAGGGTTTTTTCAATGACGAACCAGTATTCTTCACGAGACACAGTTTTGTAGGAGGTGCGTTCATACTATTCCGCATCAGGCCTCACCTCAGTTTACAGACGGAGGTTTTATACGCAAAGAAGGGAAGTGGAGGGGGACTGGGACCAAGGACAGAATGGATGCTAGACTATCTTGAAATACCGGTGCTCATTAGAGCCGATGTCTCCGTTGCACGCTCAACATCATTTTTCATTCTGGGAGGTTTTGAGAGCGACGTTAATATAAACAGTAAATATAGAATCTATAATTCTGCTGGAAAGTCTTTTGATTTCAAAATAGGAAATGTTAAAACTTTTGATTGGGGCGCAGTTGCCGGAGGAGGCATAAGCCATTTATTCAAGAAAGTAATTTTGTCCTTGGAACTGCGGTATGTTTTTGGGTTGAATTCTCTTGTCGATTCGGGAACTACATTCACTGATTCTTCGGATACTATCTATCTTGCTACTCCTGGCTTAAAGGCACGCAACCGGCAACTTACTATCTTTGGTAGTGTGGCGATCGAGATTTGAATCTAGCTTAACGGTTCTGCAGGGTCACATCCCGCTAAAGCGGCCGCAAGACCCAGCGCAACAATTCAAGAGCCTGCACAACGATTAATTCTAAACTTGTCTGCGCTTCTATAATCCCTATATTCTCCCCATGCCTGATTACAA
>JADFLZ010000392.1 GCA_022564135.1 Candidatus Zixiibacteriota bacterium | reverse complement strand
CGGCAGAGTTTTTTATATCGGCGCCGGAACTTCAGGCCGGCTGGGCGTGCTCGACGCTGCCGAATGCCCGCCTACTTTTGGAACCGACCCGGCTCAGGTCATTGGTCTTATATCGGGCGGCTATGAGACGCTGGTACAGTCCAAAGAAGGTGTCGAGGACCAGACCGCATCAGCCGCAGAAGACTTAAAACAGCAGCGAATTTGTGACAAAGATTTTCTGATTGGCTTGGCGGCCTCAAAACGAACGCCTTATACCATCGCCGGTCTTAAGTTCGCCAAAGAGCAGCGAGCTGCTACCGCTTTTATCATCTGTAATAAGTTAATCGATAATGAAGAAAGTCTGCTAAAGCAGTTTGTTGATATTATTATCGAGCTGCCGGTCGGTCCGGAAATTATCACCGGTTCTACCCGGATGAAATCAGGCACAGCTCAAAAAATGGCGCTCAATATGATCTCTACTACCGCCATGGTACTGCTGGGGAAAACCTGCGGCAACCTGATGGTTGACCTGCAGGTTAAATCAGAAAAACTCGCGGCCCGGTCCCGTAAAATACTGGTAGATATGTTTGAGATTAAAATAAACGAAGCCGAAAGTTTGCTGGCAGATCAAGCGGTTCGGTTAAAATTGCTATTGTTATGAAAAAATTTAAGTGCACTAATGACGAGGCTCTGCTTAAACTAAAAGAAGCCGACGGCTTTATCAGACGTATAAAAGAATAACCTGGAAACTATACTGGAGATTATAAAATGATATCGAATTCGATTCAAAGACTGCTTAATGGTTTTCTTGTTCTCGGTCTCTTGCTTTTGATTCCTGTAGTCTCGACTCTCAGCCACGGAAAAAAGAAGCATGATGATGACCATAAAAACGATAAGCAAGAGACTGTCGATTCGACCCTCTCTGACAGCTCCCAGATAATCCAGGACTCTGTTTATGCCGCAATTAACGATAACTACCAGACTGTTCGTTATATTTTCAAAAACAGCTGTTTTGACTGCCATACTGATTCAACTAAATACCCCTGGTATCATGTCCTGCCGTTTATAGGTGGCATGATAGATGACGATATCGAAGAGGCAAAAACTCATCTTGACATGTCCAATGATTTCCCTTTTGGCGGACACGCCACTCAGATCGATCAGTTAACAGAGATAAAGGAAGAAATCAAAGAAGGCAAAATGCCGATATTAAGTTATCGCTTAACCCACTGGGGGCTTTTGATTGAAGGTGAAAAGCAGGACTCGGTTTTTCTCTGGATTGACGAGAGTATTAAAATGCTCAAAGAGCTTGAGTAACCGGTTAAATTAGCGACTTTTTTAACTCAACAGACAATATCAAGTGAACGTCTCGGTTCACTTTGGCTGAGCATGTACCCCAGGGTACAGAATTTCCAAATTTGGTAAATCCTGCTTAGACCTGTAATCTGTTATTATTTAGCTCTTTATAGCCATCTGCAGTCTTTGGCATAAGGTTTGATATACTCTTTCTGCGACAGAAAAAAAGAAAACTCAAAACTTTATCTTGAAGGAGTGTTAAAATGAAAACCAAAGAAATCCTGCTTGCTTTTATGCCGGCCCTGTTGCTGCTCCTGGCAATCGGCTGCTCAAACAAAAATGTCGATCCGGAACTATTGATTGACGAACCGAACCTGACTGATGAGTTCGGCGGCTATTCAACTGCCAGCGAGTCTCCCGGATTTGGCGATGATCAGCTTCTGGACGAGGCCTATGCCAGCGATGATGAATTTGATGACCCGATGCTGTCTGACGCGGCGGTAACAGAATACAGCAGCGACCCGCAGGCCGGACTTTATCACCTGCGCATTGTCTGGGGCCAGCTTCGTTTTGACTCAAGCATGACCAATCCTACCGACTGGAGCGGCTCTTTAAGTATAAGCCGCGGGGCCGAAATTATCCGCCGGGTTATTAACTTTGAGTTGGGGCAGGATTATATAGTACCCCGGACCGATCGTAAACTGATAGAGTGGGTTTCACAGACCACCGTTCATAACGACGGCATAGCGGTTGACCTGCTGGTGCCGCCGGTAAAACCTCTGCTGGACACAACTGAAGTCGAAACCACCGATTCTGCCGGTAATACCGTAATCATAATTGTAGTAGATACTACCTGGCCGGAAGTTGAGCCGGTAACGATATCTTTTAATACCGGGCCTTACAGCAGAACCTTTAGACTTGACGAGCTGGTAGCGCTCGATACAATCGTCTTCCTTGAAGATTCCAACGCCGTTGCCTTTCATGCCTTAAAACTTGATCGCCTGCCCTGCCCGCGCGGATTTTTGGCCGGGCACTGGGCTTTTGCTGACAGCACCAGCGGCCTCTTCAGGGGAGTCTGGCTTAACAGAGCCGGACTGGTGGTCGGATATACCAGAGGTCATTTTGGTCAAAGAGAAAATGGTGAAAAAGTCTTTTTTGGTAAATGGGTTGCCCGTGAAGGTCGCTTTTCAGGATATATAAAAGGTCATTGGGCATTTAGTGACATTAGTGTGACAGTTGATGGTTCAGCCGAAACCAGCGGTTTTTTCAGAGGACAGATTTTCAGCGAAGACCGCCTTCAAATAGGCTACTTAGCCGGTCATTTCGGCAGTCCTGAATCTGAAAACGATGCTGCCGGCGGATTCTTCCAGGGACGCTGGAAAATTATCTGTGCGGATGAAAGCTGGAGCGACAGTGACAACAACAATGACGACGGTTTAACTACTGATTAGCATTAGCACAGAAGTTTTGTCAAATTGCAGCCGCTTGCTGCCGGTCTTTTTGAGAGATTGGCAGCAAGTTCTGCGTTTAAAGAATAA
>JADFLZ010000041.1 GCA_022564135.1 Candidatus Zixiibacteriota bacterium | reverse complement strand
ATGAAGATAAAAATCTCATTAACCGTATAATTAGCGGGGAAAAAGATGCCTTTGCCGGGCTTATTGAGCAGTATAAAAAGCTCGTTTTTCATATTGTCTTTAGAATAGTCAAATCTGAAGAGGAAAGAGAAGATATCTGTCAGGATGTATTTATCAAGGTTTATCAGGGTTTGAAAGGGTTTAAAGGAGATTGCAAATTGTCCAGCTGGATTGGAAGAATTGCCTATAATACGTCACTTAATCATATAGGAAAGAGGCATGACGACCTTTGGGAAGATATGGGCAGCCGGGAAGGATTTCTTGAGTCTGTAAATGGCAACGGTCACCAGCCCGACCATTTTGCAACTCAAAACAATTATAGTCATATTTTACGTTCAGAAATCAGTCAGCTTCCGGAGTTACAGAAAATAATTATCAGCCTTTATCATTTTGATGATCTGTCTTACAAAGAGATAAGTGATATAACAGCTCTTCCCGACGGCACAGTTAAGAGTTATCTTTTCAGGGCCAGGCAGTCTTTAAAAGAGAGATTAGAAAAGAAGTATCAGAGCGAGGAATGGCTGAATTGAAACATCTTACTGATTATCAAATACAGGAATTATTGTCAGAAGAGAACAGACTTCGCAAAACTTTCTATGATGACCATCTTTCATCATGCTCTGGTTGTCAGGAAAAACTGGCAGCGTATAAGAAGTTATTTTCAAAAATCGAGTATGCCGATGATATTAAGATAAGCCCGGACTTCACCAAAAATGTTTTGCTAAGAGCGCAAAAACTAAAACCCAGAGAAGCCAATTACCCGATATTAGTAATGTTGCTGCCATTTGTTCTGGTCCTTTCAACTCTGGCCGCGCTTGAACTGTCAGGTATTATCAGCCTTTTGAGTATCGTACAAAGCAGCGGAGTTTTTATCAGCAATTTTGTTGCTAACGTTTCAACAAATCTTTTTTCCTGGCTGCCGTCCCTTAATGTGAGTTTTGAACTAGTTGCTATCAGTGTATTAACAGCGGCTCTTTATCACTTGCTTGATTTGCTTCTAATTAAGCCCCGTTTCAGGTAGTTTTCGTTACAATTCAGTAAAATTTCAGCCGAAGCTGACAAAGTCAGATTCGAATCGCTTTTATTTCAATATGTTATTTTCTATATTCGTTTAGTAGAGCATTCTCAAAATGAAAGATAAAGCGAAAAATAGAGATTCGAATCTGGATCAGGTGATGTCTAATCTGCCTGATATCGTTTATTCATTAAATCCCAAAGGCGAATTTATCAGTGTCAGTTCTGCCATAGAAAAAATTCTGGGCTATAAGCCTGCTGAGCTGATAGGCAAGTCAGTTTTTGATTTGATTGATCCCGAAGAAAAAGAAATGCGCATAAGACGTTACAAAAAAGATATAGAAGATTTGTATACTGGTTCGATCAGGTTTATTAGCAGGATGATTAGCAAGTCCGGTGAGACCAAACAGCTGGAAACCAGCCGCAAGATGGTAGTTGAAAATGGCCGGGTAGTCAGAAGCGACGGCATAGCTCGCGATATAACTTCCGAATTTGCACTTCGCCAGCAGTTTCAGCACAGAACCGATGAACTTGAACAGCAGACCAGAGAGCTGGAGCAGAAAACTCTCGAACTGGCCAGAGCAAATATTGACTTGCTGGCTATGCGTGAAGAGTTAGAAAAAAACCGTCGCGAACAAGACAGCCAGTTTGAAGAACTTACCAAGAGCAGGGAAGGACTGGAAGCGATTTTAAATTCTTCACCTTCGGCCATTATTATGGTCAACAGCTACGGAAAAATAGCCACGGCTAACGGCCGGGTAGAAGATTTTTTTCATATTAAAAGGGATTCTATAATAGGCAAGCAATTTCAGGAGTTCAGCCAGTCTATTCAGCACTGTTTTACCGATAAGAATCAGTTTCATAAAGAACTCCAGAGTATCTGGAAAAATCCGGCTGCTCCGAAATTCGAAAGACTGTTTAAGCATACGAAGTTTAAAGGCGCTTTAAATATTTGCAAGAACGAAGCAAGTGAACGTTTCATTCTGATTGATTCACTGCCGGTATTAAATAACAACGGCCAGGAACTGGGCAAAGTCTGGATATTTGATGACATTACTGAAATCCGCGATCTGGTCAATAGCCTTGAAACAACCAACCGGGAATTAAAAGAAATGCAGGCTCAGTTAATACAGTCGGAGAAAATGGCCTCTCTTGGTCTTCTTGTGGCAGGCATCGCCCACGAAATAAATACTCCTATCGGAGCGGTAAACAGTATGCACGATACGTCTGTCAGGGCTATTGCAAAACTTAAAGATTTAGTAGCAGATTTAAATCTTGATGAAGCTGGTCAAATTCGCGCTGCAAAAGTATTTGAGGCGATTGATAGTTCTAACAAAGTTATTAAGTCCGGTACTGAGAGAGTAGGCGGGATTGTTCGCAGGCTGAGAAGTTTTGCGCGACTTGATGAAGCGGATTTGCAAACAGTTGATATTCACGAAGGGCTCGAAGATACTCTTGCTCTCTTAAATCATCAGATTAAAAACAGAATTGAAGTAATCAAAAATTACGGGCAGCTTCAGAAGATATCCTGTTATCCCGGTAAGCTCAACCAGGTCTTTCTCAATCTACTAAACAATGCTCATCAGGCTATAGCGGGAAAAGGAACTATCAGCATAACAACTTCAAGTGATGAGTCTAAGGTGTATATCGAAATTGCAGATAGCGGCAGCGGTATTCCCAAAGAAAATTTATCGCAGATATTTGATCCCGGCTTCACCACTAAAGGAGTCGGAGTAGGTACCGGCTTGGGGCTTTCTATCTGTTATCAGATTATAAGTGAACATAAAGGCGAGATAAAAGTTGAGAGCAGAGAGGGCCAAGGGACAACTTTTACGATTGTCCTGCCAAGAAATCTTGATAAAATTGTTGGCAAGCAACCGGAGAGATAGTTACATTCATTCTTTGAAAACTTTCAGTCAATACTTATGAAAAGATTTTTAAAGAACATAGTCGGGGGCAGTTTTGATGTCCGTAAGGGGGAGTGGGTACTGACGCTCCTGATGTTTGCAAACATCTATCTGATATTAGTTACTTACTATTTACTCAAACCTGCTAGAGATTCGCTGTTTTTGGTCAAAGTCAGCCCTCTGGAACTTCCTCTAGTATTTATTATCATTGCTTTGGTAACAGTTCCGGTTATAACTCTCTATTCTAAACTGGGACGTACTCTTAAACTTCATAAGTTGATAAATCTCACTACTGTAATAATAATACTAAATCTTTTGGTGCTTCGCTGGCTGATTGAAAGAGATGACGACTGGGTATATTATCTATTCTATATTTGGGTCAGCATTTACGGTGTCTTGGTAACCTCGCAGTTCTGGCTTTTTGCCAATTCAATATTTGACGCTGCCCAGGCAAAACGAATTTTTGTTATTCTGGGGCTGGGCGGAATAATCGGGGCAATTACCGGCGGACAGATTACCAAACTTATTGTCGCCAACTTTGGTATTTCAACCGAAAACCTACTTTTCTTCTGTATTGGTTTTCTAGCAATGAACATTGTACTTGTTTCAGTTATCTGGAGAATTAGAATTCAGCAGGGGAATGAGCCACCACCTAGCAGGAAGAAAATGGGAGTAAAGACCAAAGAGAGCTTTGCGATGATGGTCGGAACTCTTAAAGGTTCCAAGCATTTGAAGCTTATTGTCGGCATAATAGCTACCACTGTTGTAGTGGCAGCAATTGTGGATTATCAGTTTAAGTTCATCGTTTTTGAATCTATTCCTGAAAAAGATAAGCTGACGCCGTTTTTCGGTGATTTCTATACATGGCTAAGCATTGCATCGCTTAGTATGCAGGGATTATTCACTAACAGGTTCTTGAGAAAATTGGGAGTCGGCGGAGCGATTTTGTTTCTGCCGATAGGCCTGCTATTCGGCGGAGTGACGATGATAATAATGCCCGGTCTGTTCGCAGCAATCATTTTTCGTGGCTCAGAAGGGGGAATGCGATATTCGATTGACAAAACAGGAAAAGAACTCTTGTTCATGCCTGTGCCGCTTGAAATAAAGAAACGTCTTAAAGTCTTTATCGATATATTTGTAGACCGATTGTTTCGCGGTATTGCCGGCGGAATACTGTTGCTCTGTATTTATCTCAACTTATCAATCGTACAGATTACTTATCTTGTAATGGCTTTTATTGCAGTATGGATTGTTATAGCGCTCATTATGCGCAAGGAATATGTCAATACTTTTCGTCGGGCGCTGGAAGAACGAAGAATTGACCCGGCAGAACTTCGCTTCAATGTCGACGACGCTCAATCTTTAAACGCTTTGATTGCGGCACTGGGCAGTACCAATGAAAAACACATTAACTATGCCCTGACAATGCTGACTGCCGTCACAGAAAAAGGTCTGAAGTGGCCTATCAAACCGTTACTGCAGCATAAGTCCGATGAAGTTAAGCTAAATGCCTTAATAGTCTTGCAGAACCTGGGGGATGAATCTGATATCGCCGATGTTCTACCGCTGCTTAAAGATAAAAACATAGATATCCGCTCACGAGCTATTAATTTTATCGCCCGTCATTCTAATCGTGATGACAAAGAAGTTTTGAAAGAATATCTTGAAAGCACAGACAAAAACATATCTGAAGCTGCTCTTGCCTGCATTGTAGAATTTGGTTCTCAGTCTGAAATAGAACTCATAACCGATGCTGTCATAGAAGAGATGATAGGGCAGCATGGTGAAGAAGCACTATCAGGCAGGCTGGAAGTTGCCAAGGCGCTGGGAGTGATTGAATCAGCCGATTTGAGTAAGTACCTCAAAAATCTTTTGAACGATTCATCCGCTGCTGTGGTTGCAGAAACTATTAATAGTATAGGCAGACAGCAGGTCAGAGAGTATGTGCCCTGGCTAATTAACAAATTATCGGACAGGGATTTGCGTCTTCACTGCCGCAATTCTCTGGCAGCCTTCGGAATTAAAGTGCTCGGTACACTTAACGATTACTTAAATGATGAGAAACTTTCGACCACCATGCGCAAACATATTCCCCGCGTTATGGCAGAAATACCTCATCAGGACACGATTGATTTTTTAACAAATAGCTTAGAAGCCCAAAGCTCATGGCTGGCTTACGATATTCTTAAAGCCCTTAACAGATTGCGCGTAAATCATTCCAATCTAAAGTTTAACGACAGGGAAATAGATGACACAGTTATAAGCGAGACTCGTTCGTTTTACGAAGTCCTGCAGATATTACAGCTGCAAAACGGACACGATAAACCTGACTGTATTCTGCTGAAACATTCATTAGAAGAAAGGCTGGACGCCAACCTTGAGCAGATTTTCCGCCTGATGGGTCTGCGCTATCCGCCAGATGATATTTACAGCGCTTATCTGGGAGTTGTCAGCAAACATCGTAAAGTTCGTGCAAACGCCATCGAGTTTCTGGATAACCTGCTCAATGCGGATATGAAGCGGTATATACTGCCAATCATCGACGAAGTGTCTCCCGATTTTATGACTCAAAAGGGGCGCGACTTGTTTAAGCTTAAATTAGACTCTGAAGAAGAAGGTTTGTGCTGTCTGATTAAAGGTCCCAATGTCTGGCTGAAAGTGTGCGCTATTTACAATGTTCCGCGGCTGAAAACTGAAAAGTTAGTTGAACTGGTCAAAAATATGCAGAATGATAAAGACCCTATGGTCAGAGAGACTGTAAAGTTGGTCTTGGAACAAATTGATTCATAGAAGGGTAATGCAATGTTAACTGTAGTAGAAAAAGTAGTGTTGTTGCAGAATGTGGAGGTGTTTTCCGAAGTGCCCTCAGAACAGCTGACTTTTCTGGCCTCCATTGCAGAAGAGATAGATTGTCTGGCAGGTGATGTTATTTTTAAAGAAGACGACCCCGCTGACGCACTCTATCTGGTACTGGATGGCAAGGTCGGGCTAAAAAGAAACGGTAAAGAAATCAAGCAGGCGGGTTCTCAAAATTCTTTCGGGACCTGGGCACTTTTTGAGGACGAAACAAGAGTGGTAACTGCTACCGTAATAGAAAATGCCCGGCTCTTAAAAATTGACAGGGGAGAATTCGTAGATCTCTTAGCAGATAATGTCCAGGTAACACAGGGGGTTCTGAAAACGCTGGTCAAAAAAGTTCGGGGCATCATGGACAAGCTTGGTACGCTGCCTGCGGATTCGTCATCTTAAATAGCGTTGACTTTAGCGCCAGCATGGCCATATTAGGAGGCATACGAAGCATACTTAATATCTAAAATAGCATGAACAGAGGAGAAAGAAGTGGCAACAGATAATAATAAAGGAACTGTTCTGATCGTTGATGACGAAGAAATGGTTCTGACAAGTCTCAGCACACTTTTGTCCCTTGAAACCGACTACGATGTAAAGACGTTTGTATCTGCAGCAAAAGCTGTAGAACATTTACAATCTAATTCTGTCGATCTGATTATTTCAGATTTCCTGATGCCCGAAATGAACGGCCTGGAGTTCCTGACTAAAGCCAAGTCTTTTAGACCGGAAGTTCCTCGAATAATTTTAACAGGCTTTGCTGACAAAGAAAATGCCATAAAGCTGATTAACGAAGTAGGTTTGTATCAATATATAGAGAAACCCTGGGACAATGCCGATTTGCTGCTTATAGTGCGCAACGCACTTGAAAAACGTCAGCTGCTGGCCAATTTGCTGGATAAAGTCAAAGAAATTGAAGGTATCCGTCAGGCGGTGCTGGAAGCATTTATTTAATTCACAGTAACTTCGTTTCTGACAGCGCGTAACCTGCCTTTAACCGAATAATTTTCATCACACCTGTTTTTATCGAAACAATTCTCCAATGTCAGCGTAAAAGCCAATAAATCAAACAAGTACAATCTTGTGTCTAATTGAAGGTTGGCGGATAATAAGCGGGAAGGGGAATGGAGGATTATGAATTTTCAGCTAAATAGAAGGCATCGAGTGGTGTTATTCTTAACCATTTGTCTCTTGTTCTCATCACTGTTAAATGCGAATACCCCGGATGAACCGCCAAGAAAGCACACTAAAGCTGTTAAATTTAATTCTAATGAATTAAAATTGGACGGCAAGTTAGATGACCCCGTCTGGAAGAATGCCATATTTGTATCTGATTTTCTGCAAAAAGAGCCGGATCAGGGAGCCAGTCCGACTGTAAAGACTGAAGTTGCCATTGTCTATGATGAAAAGGCAATCTATATAGGTGCCCGGATGTATTGTGACAATCCCGGAGCACTGCGAATGCATCTGGACAGGCACGATGTTCAGAATCAATCAGAGCAATTAATTGTGGCGCTTGATACCTATCATGACCGCCGGACGGCTTATGTTTTCGGCGTCAATACGGCCGGAGTCAGGTTCGATCGCTATCATTACGAAGATTCTGAAGGCAGCCGAGATTTTTCATACGACCCGGTCTGGGAAGCCAAGACAGCGGTTGACGAAAAAGGCTGGACGGCTGAGATGCGCATCCCCTTTTCACAGCTTCGCTTTAACTCCATTGATAAGCAAGTCTGGGGTGTCAATTTTAACCGCTGGATTCCGGCCAAGAACGAAGACATTTACTGGATATACACACCGCGAGACGAAACCGGCTATGCCTCACGATTCGGAGACCTTGAGGGAATTGAAACGATTAAGCCTTCCAGAAGAATCGAAGTGCTGCCTTATGCCGCCAGCGACGGCAAAATGTTTGACGGTGTCAGTCCGAGTAATCCCTTTAGTGATGGTAGTGACTTAGGTTACCGTCTGGGCGCTGATGCCAAAATGGGCTTAGGTCCGAACCTGACGCTGAACGCTACTTTCAATCCGGATTTTGGTCAGGTAGAAGCCGACCCGGCAGAAGTAAACCTTAGTGCCTTTGAGACTTTTTTTAGCGAACGCAGGCCGTTTTTCACCGAGGGCAGACAGCTTTTTTCAGCCAACGGTCCCAGATACTTTTATTCCAGAAGAATCGGCGGTTCTCCCCATGGCAGTGCCTCTGGTGATTTCGTTGACAGACCAAATAACACTTCAATATTGAATGCCACAAAAGTAACCGGCCGCTTGAAATCGGGACTTTCTATTGGAGCCTTAGGGGCCATTACCGAGCGCGAATACGCTACCAGTTATGATACAATTACCGGTTTAAATACTTCCACCGAAATAGAACCGATGACTCTCTGGGGAGTCACCAGAATCATGCAGGAAATTGGCAATAACGGATCTACTGCCGGAATTATTTTGACTGGTGTTAAAAGAGATATGGACGACAGCGACCCGCTAGCACAGTCGCTGCATAAGCAGGCTTTTTCAGGCGGCGGAGACTTCCTCTGGCGTTTTGGAAATGGGGGCATGTATCAGTTAAAGGGATATGCCGGATTCAGCCATGTTGCAGGTTCTAAAGAATCTATTCTGAACACTCAGCAAAAATCGGCCAGATATTTTCAGAGGCCGGATGCGGACTATGTCTCGATTGATTCCAATCGAACCAGCCTGACGGGTTTTACTGCCAGCGCCGAAATCAGAAAACGGAGCGGCAAGCATTGGCTGTGGGGACTTGGAGCAGTCTCAGAATCTCCGGATTTTGAACTGAATGATATGGGAACACTTTCAAGTGCAGATGATATCGACAGCTGGGTCTGGCTTAATTATCGGGAAACTCAACCTGGTAATCTGTTTAGAAATTACCAATTTGAAGTCAGTACGAATACCGGCTGGAATCACGGCGGTATCAGAACTTTCTCAAATATAAGCTTTTTTAGTAATGCTACCTGGCATAATTTTATGAACACCTGGCTTAATCTTAATTTTCAATTGGGTGGTCTTAATGACAGCCGCACGCGGGGCGGTCCGTTGATGCAGTTTGAAAAAGGCTGGTCGCTTAGCGGCGGCATGAGCTCCAATTGGGCCTCGACTACCAGATATAATGTAAATGGCACCTATGCTGTTGATGAACTAGACGGTTATTATTATTCAATAAGAGGAAGTCTTTCAACCAGAGTAGGCAGTCGCTGGGAATTTTCCCTGTCTCCCAGATACGTTAGAGAAGATCAGCCGCGTCAGTGGGTGACGCTTAGTGATCAGAGCGGCGGACCGGTAGAAACTTACGGAAAACGATATGCTTTTTCGAAAATAAAAAAGAGCACTCTGAGTATGCAGATACGTGCCAATTATTTCTTTACTCCGGATCTGAGCCTGGAAGTTTACGCCGAGCCGTTTGCCGCATCAGGTCATTATTATGACCATGGCGAACTGACTGCTGCCAGAACCACTGATATCAGATTATATGACAGCATTGGTTACAACTCCAATGGCGAACTTGAAGTGACCGATGGCGGGCAGACTTTTTTAATACTGGATGATGATTTTGGATTTCGTTCATTTCGAAGTAACGTTGTACTGCGCTGGAGATTCAATCCGGGCAGCACTATCTATTTAGTCTGGCAGAGAAACTTAAGCGGCAGCAGAGACCCCGGCCGAACTGTCAGAGCCGGTTCGCTGTTTGATTCATTCGGAACAGAAGGAACGGATTTTCTGGCGCTTAAAATTGCCTACTGGATTCCGATTTCTTAATCGCTGTCGTCCGACTCGGATTTCTTTTGCTCCCGCATTTCACGCAGTTTTACTTCGCCAAGAGGGGTGTTGTCTTTTACTTTTAATGAAGCCGCAAACTCTCGACCAAAATCACGCTGGTAATATCTATTAAATCCGGCTACAATAATCATACCCAGCACAGCACCAAAAGTAGCCAAGCCCATATCTTTGTGAGCGTCCCAAATATCTCCCTGCGTACCAAGATAGGCCATGCCTAATTCACCACCGACAACTTCAGCTGCTCCCCATTCTATCAGCTCGTATAACATAGATAATGACATTACCAGCTCTACCGGCAGATAATAACTCCAGGCACCTTTGGCGCCGGCCACTCTCATAAATACTTCACGCATAGGATAGGCTATCAGAAAGCCAAACAAAAAGTGCACCAGCCGGTCAAAGTGATTTCTTGTAAATCCGAAAATATCATTGATTGAAAAGCCAAGCGCCCCGGTCCAGTTTTCATAGGGAACATCGGCATAGGTATAATGCGAACCGATGGTGTGCAGACACAAAAACACAAATATAAGAGTATACGAGAGATTGCTCAGCCGGAAAGTGTGACGACAGCTAATAAAATAGATAATCGCCAGGACTGTCAGTATATTTTCCAGCAGCCAGTCTGAAAAATGCCAGGGTTGGTAGGCCCAGGCCAGCCACCAGAGAGTAAAGAAAATCAATAATTTTGTTCTGTATTCAATTTTAATCGAAGAGGTCGACATATACGCTCCCTTTCTTTTGAAAGAAGCTGACTCAATTCAGTCTTAGTGACAACAAAAAGTTGATTTTCCTGTGAAGAAAAGTAATTTAAGGATATATGACGGATAGCAAAATTATACTGCTGCTCAGCGGAGGACTTGACTCAGCTACAACTGCAGCGATTGCCAAAGACAAAGGCTGCTATGTAATTGCGCTTAGTTTTGACTACGGCCAGCGCCATAGAATCGAACTTGAAGCTGCCAAAAAAGTTGCCAAGCATTTGCATTTAGACAAGCATCTGATTTTGAATATCGACTTAAGTCAGATCGGCGGCTCGGCCCTGACAGCTGACATCGACGTCCCCAAACAAAGAAGCGAAAAACAGATAAAAGACGGCATTCCCATCACTTATGTCCCGGCCAGAAACACAATATTTCTGTCCTATGCTTTAGCTGTTGCCGAAGTTGAAAAGGTCGCAGATATTTATATCGGCGCCAATTCTCTCGATTACTCCGGTTACCCCGATTGCCGACCGGCATTTATCGAAGCC
>JADFLZ010000391.1 GCA_022564135.1 Candidatus Zixiibacteriota bacterium | reverse complement strand
TGTAACCATGGATGTTGAGTTGATAATGCCCATAGCTATTGAGAAAGAGCTTCGTTTTGCCATCCGCGAGGGCGGCAAGACCGTCGGCGCCGGCGTTGTCAGTGAAGTGATTGAAGGATAAGCAGAACAGAGAGAATAATTTATGCCGAGGGATATAATAATTTTAGCGTGCGAACAGTGTAAGCGTCGCAACTATAATACGACCAAAAATAAGCGGACACATCCTGACCGCGTTGAAAATAGAAAGTACTGCTCGTTTTGCAATAAGCATACTAAGCACAAGGAGACGAGATAATAAAGATGCTGAATAGGCCAGTAGCTCCAATTGGTAGAGCGCCGGTCTCCAAAACCGGATGTTGCGGGTTCGAGTCCCCCCTGGCCTGAAATCTATAGATTGAGTTGAAATGAATAAATTCAAACGTTTTCTAAAAGAAGTAAATGTGGAGCTGAGGAAGGTCAGCTGGCCTTCCAAGGACGAGCTGATTGGTTCCACTATAGTCGTAATCATAGTCTCATTCATGATGGCTATTTTTATTGGGATAGTGGACAAGGCTTTAACGCTGATAGTCACTACTATTTTCGGAGCTGGCAGTGGAGGCTGAAAAAACCAAAGTGACATTACGCTGGTACGCCATACACACCTATTCCGGCCATGAGCAGAAAGCTAAAAGGTATCTTGAGTCAAACGTGGAAAACGCCGGACTTCAGGATAAATTCGGTCAGATTCTGGTTCCGACTGAAGAAGTTACCGAAATGAAGCATGGCAAAAGAACGACTTCCAATAAGAAGTTTCTGCCAAGTTACATTTTGATTGAGGTTGCTCTGGACAAGCGCACTCAGGATTTGGTGATTAATACACCCGGAATAACCAACTTTGTCGGTGGCGGCGGCAAACCGGTGCCGTTAAAAGAGGTTGAAGTTGAGCGGATTGTCGGGCAGATTGACCGCAGCCGCACCGAAGAGCCGACCAATGTGCCCTACCAGGCGGGTGATCCAGTCAAAGTAATCGACGGACCTTTTAATGATTTTTCAGGTACAGTCAGCGAAGTAAATTTGGAACGTAAGAAGATAAAAGTAATGGTATCAATTTTTGGCAGACCTACTCCGGTAGAACTTGATTTTCTGCAGGTAGAGGCTGCCAAAGGCAAACATTAGTGGTTATAGGAAAATGGGTAAAAAAGTAACAGGATATATAAAGCTTCAAATTCCGGCAGGTCAGGCCAATCCGGCTCCGCCGGTCGGTCCGGCTCTGGGTCAGCGCGGCGTTAACATTATGGAATTTTGCAAAGCCTTTAACGCCAGAACCAAGGACGGACAGGGCATACTGACCCCGGTCATAATTTCGGTTTTTACGGATAAGTCATTTTCGTTTATAACCAAAACACCGCCGGCGTCAACGCTCTTAAAGAGAGCTGCAAAAATTCAAAAAGGTTCGGGTGTGCCCAACAAGGATAAGGTTGGCAAGGTAACCAAAGAACAGGTAGAAGAAATTGCCAAGACAAAGATGGTCGACTTAAACGCCTCTTCAATAAGTCAGGCTATGCTTATAATTGAAGGAACGGCCCGCTCAATGGGGATCGTTGTTAGTAATTAGAGTAGAATAAATATTCGTTTGCACCTGATTGCATTTTGACTTTCAGGGAGAAAGAGATATGAAAAGATCAAAAAGATACAAAGCTTATCGTGAAAAGGTGGACCCTCTGAAGTCATTCACCTTAGAAGAAGCTCTGGATATTCTCAAAGAGGGCAATAACAGCAAATTTGATGAGTCGCTTGAGGTCGCCTTCAGGCTGGGTGTAGACCCCAAGCATGCTGACCAGATGGTTCGCGGTACGGTTGCTTTACCCCACGGAACCGGCAAAACAATTCGTATAGCGGTTTTTGCCCAGGGCGAAAAAGCTGCTGAGGCCACCGAAGCTGGCGCTGATGTTGTCGGAGCTGAAGATTTGGGGGAAAAAATCCGAGGCGGCTGGTCAGAATTTGACGTTTGCGTGGCAACGCCAGATATGATGAAAGTTGTCGGGAAGCTAGGAAAAATACTCGGCCCCAAAGGGCTGATGCCAAATCCCAAAGCAGGCACGGTTACAATGGACATAGGCCGGACGGTCAAGGAGCTCAAGGGCGGACGTATCGAGTTCCGGGTTGATAAGCAGGCCAATATTGCTGCCGCAGTTGGCAAAATGTCATTCGATAAAGAAAAGTTAATTGAAAATGTGCGGACTCTGGCAGAGGCTATCATAAAAGCCAAGCCTACCACTTCAAAGGGCACCTATATGCTAAATGCCTCTATTTGCTCGACAATGAGTCCGGGAATAAAATTAGACCAAAGTTCACTTACGTCGTAAAATTAGTTATTGAACGGAGCTATTAGAAAATGCCGAATGCACAAAAATTAGAAGAAGTTGCCCGCATCAAAGAGTTGTTTGTGGGCAATAATGCTTACTTCATAACTGATTATCAGGGTTTGAATGTGGCTGAGATGACAACCCTGCGTAAAAAGCTGCGTGAGCAGGACATTAAATTTCTTATAGCCAAAAACACTCTGGTCAAAGTTGCCTCAGAGCAGGCCGGAGTTGCCGGAATTCAGGAGCATCTGAACGGTCCTACGGCGATAGCTTTTACCAAAGAAGATGCGGCGGTGGCGGCCAAGATTCTGTACGATTCGTTTAAGGAGCGTGAGCTGCCGAGAATGAAAGTCTTTGTTGTCGAAGAAGAAGTTTTTTCTGGCGACGATATCCAGAAACTCGCAGACTTGCCTTCTAAAGACGAACTGCTGGGTATGATTGCTTCGACAGTCGAAGCTCCTGTTAAGAATGTGGCAATGTTGATC
>JADFLZ010000390.1 GCA_022564135.1 Candidatus Zixiibacteriota bacterium | reverse complement strand
GGCAAACGCATATTGGTCTCAACCGACTCCGGTGACGAGGGCATCAACCTGCAATTCTGTTCCCTGATTGTGAATTTCGATTTGCCATGGAACCCCCAAAGAATTGAACAACGCATTGGCCGTTGTCATCGGTACGGTCAAAAGCTCGACGTGACCGTGGTCAATTTTCTCAATCGTAAGAACAAAGCTGAAGCACGCGTCTATGAGTTGCTGGAGAAGAAATTCAAACTGTTCGAAGGGGTCTTCGGAGTCAGCGACGAGGTATTGGGTACAATCGAACGCGGCATAGATTTCGAACGCAAGGTTCTGGCAATCGTTCAGGAAGCGCGCAGCGATGAAGAAGTGCAGCTTTCCTTCGACCTGCTTCAGGAAGAGATGGAGGAAAAGATCGACGCCGATATGCTGGATGCTCGCAAAAAACTAATGGAGCATATGGACCAGGATGTTGTCAGTCGCCTCAAAACCCGCAAAGGCATGATCGAAGGGTCGTTAAATGAATTCACGAGGCGGCTGATAACCATTGCCCGCGCCGAATTGCCCGATGCGAATTTCCATGGCGACCAGAGCCCGCGCTTTGACTATCAGGGGAAAACATACACCACAGAGTGACCTCTTGCTGACGAGGAAGGCTGGCAATTCTTTCGGCTGGCTGACGGAAATCTGGCGGAAACCCTGGTTAACCAGGCTAAGGAACGGCAGCTTGGTCTTCAATGCCTGCGGTTCGACCATTCAGCCTATCCGAATGTCATCGCCGACGTAAGGGATTTGGGCGGCAAAGGCAAGAGGGGGGGGTGGGAAACGACTATTCAAATAAGGACCGCTGCTTACTTCTCAAGTTCTCTGTGCTAATCAGCTCGAGAATTTCTTCAAAATTCTGTTCCAGATCATCATTCTCCGTTAGAGCGATAGCGCCTCTTTTTAGAAAGTATTCGTTTCCTTCTGAGCATGGCTGAGACTGATATTCCCAGACAAAAAGAGGTCTTTCAAGCTTCAATGCAGCCTTGCCTGCCTCAAATGTTCCGCCTTTGAGTGCCGAATCAACAAGCACCATAGCCCGACTGAGCCCGCAAATCGTATGATTTCTTTGCATAGCGTTGTGTACCGCCCAGCCGAGTCTTGGTGAAAATTCTGATATGATTAACGTGTTATCATCTGACATTAATTCCAAAAGTGAAGTTTTTAACGAATAGTTCATAATTCCCAGTGGTAATACCAGCGTAGTTACGCCTCCTGCACTAAGAGCGCCAATATGAGCAGCAAGATCTACTCCGTGTGCGTATCCACTGACTATATTGACTCCCTTGCGAGCTAAGTATGAAGCTGAATCCCTTACCAATTCGCAGCCCTTCTCGGATGCCTTTCTGGAACCGCAGAAACCTACTGCACGGTTTTCCAGAATTTTAAGATTACCTTTAATGAAAAGCACGGGTGGGGCATCTTCACCTAGAACTTTATTCAAGACGCTCGGATACAAATTGTCTTGTTGAGTAATAACTTTAATTTCATACTCCCAGAATTTATCTGACAACTGATTTAATTCCAAATCCACCTCTTTGAGTGAAGCCGCCATGCTTTCTGTAAATCCATATCTTTCGATAAGCTCCTTTGTCGATGTCATCACAAAATCTTCAAGAGGATAATTCTCGTTTTGCAATCTCTTCAGCAGGCGAGACAGGCGTTTTGCACCTATCCCGGAAGTATTCATCAACTGAAGAATAGCAGTAATGGAGTCCATTAGTTGTGAGTGTCCCTTAAAGTTTTAACACAGATTAAACCAATAACTTTAGCGGCCCCTTTTTCTTTTAAAAATTTCGCATATAACCACATTGTCGAACCGGACTGATAAAGGTCATCCACAACAACTATGTTGCGACCTGAAACGTCAGTATCTATTTCGACGTTGCTATTGGAGTAGATATTTTTCCATAATTTTATTTTCATGTTAATGTGCAGATCTTTCGCTTCAGGTTTTCGCCTTATCAATGTTGTTTCTACAAAAGGGTTTTTACTGTCCAGTATCCCCTGAAATCGGCCGCAGGCAATTAAAGACCCCGCCAGACTTCTTGGCAAATAGAATTCATTTCTGCGGTCGGTCGGAACATAGCTAATACTTATGACTCCGTTCAATTTGTTAAGTATTATTCGTTTGAGCGCCGGTATCAGGTGTTCAATAAGCTCGCTTGATTTTACTATCCTCTTTTGGTACTTAATCTGATAAATCAGCTCTCCTATTTCTGTTCTTTTACCACGTCGCAGGTTTTCAGGACTATCAGAATTGTAATCAAGTGCCAGACAAAAATCCAGCTCATCTTTACAATCATTTTTAAGATTGTCACTCAATCCAAGTATCACATATTGTTGATAGGCTTGACAAAAAAACTTTATTGTTCCTGTTTCCTCCTCTGTTAAGTCAATGAAATAAGCATACTTATAATCTCTCTCCGTGCTGCGCCAGCCGGTATTCGACTTTCTCATGATATCCGGCTGCTCCAGTTCAAGCAGCTTCGAATAGTACTCAGGCAGTCTCAAATACCAGTCACCACTTTTTGATCTTTTAAAAGAATATGTTTGAAGTCGTTTCTTACTGGCTCCTAATGTCGGAAACATTCTTCCTCCATTTGCATAAGCAAAATTAAGACCATGCGTAGATTATGATATCTACAATTAGGGTAATTCGACAAAATGTCAATCACTTTTCAATAATCGCTATCACATTCACGGGACGTATTGATATTGCCTACTCGGCTTTGTAAGTATATATTCACCTCACTATGCCACATGAAACAAACAAAAAAGCTGAGGATTTATTAGACAAAGAAATAAAGGTATTAGACCAC
>JADFLZ010000389.1 GCA_022564135.1 Candidatus Zixiibacteriota bacterium | reverse complement strand
CCTTTTTCATTTTTCTTCTCTTGTGCCACACTGTCGATGCCTTTTTATTCAAACAATAACACATTCTTATATTAAAAATTGTGATTGGCCGGAAAAGCCATATTATTCTATAAGGAGGTTTTAACTTGGCACAACTATTTGACGCCAAAATAAAACAGCGGACTTTTATCGCGGCCACGCCTGAAAAAGTTTTTGACACTATTACATCTGCCAGCGAATGGGACAAATTTTTTACGACAGGTATGACACTTGACCTAAAACCCGGTGGTGAATGTACTTTCAGCTGGAAAGACTGGGGACCGGATTCTTATAGTATGTCAGCGCCGGGAAAAGTAGTCGAGACAAACAGGCCAATCCTTTTCTCATTTCAATGGGGCTCGAAAGGTAATGAAACGACCATTCGCTTCGAACTCGAAGAAAAGCATGGCGGTACGGTTCTTACTATAACCGAAGACGGCTATAAGAACACGCCTGCAGCCCGCGCCATGATATTAGATTGTGCTTCCGGCTGGGGTGAAGCGGCAACTCTGCTTAAATTTTATATTGAACACGGCGTTGTCTATACACCGCCGAAAAAAGACTGACCTATGAAGTTCTCCAGCTACTTCAGCTTGATTTTTACCAGACGTTTATCTCGATTTGCCACGGTTTTCACTAATTCTTTAAGCTGTGCGAATTCCTTAGGTTCAATTACAGGAGCTTCAAGAGCATAAGCAGTAGTCAGTACCGGCTGCTTTGAAGAACCTGATATTGATGTATTTGTGCTGATGTTCCAGAAGCCGACATCGTTTTTTAAGGTGTCGGCCGCAGGCAGCACAAATTCTGCTCCTGTTAAACCAGAGTCAACCGACAGCCAGACAGAGTCTATGACAAGACGAGGATAGCGAAGTTTTATCGGGCGAATACGATCATAGTCTGAATCGGTAAACCAGATGCCCGGCTCCACCAGGCACGGATCGAGATAGACCGTATTTCTGACAGACCGCAGTGGTTTAACAGATTTTGCTTTGATAGTCAGATAGAGTGGTTCATATAAATTTTCAAGATTTTGATACGAAATCTCTATAATTTCAGAGGCGGAGCCTTTGCTCTTTAGCATTGACTCGCCAAATTGAATAAGCTCCTGATTTGTCATTTGTTCAAAAGAGTTCCTCCATCCCTGACTCAATTGCCCGGTATATTTTGTGACAATCTCAGAATGAACTATCAAATTTCGGTCAACCATGATTTTTGTATTTCTTACTATAGCGTTATCTTCGGCTTTTGAAGTGGGAGTACGAGCCAGGACTCCGCCGGTATCGGTTATTATAAGGGCGTAGTTGTTCTGGTCTTGCCAGGGAATAACGCCCAGCGGGCAGGTCCGGCAGGTCGGGTCCATCCAGATAGTATCATTAGGGGTTACCGCTACCGATATTTGATGATTAAATTTAAAAGATGGAAAAGATGTATCGATCTTATTCCCATCAGACCGAGTCAATATGTTAGCCGGATATACTTCAACATTTTTGCTTCTAAGCTCACGAACCAAAAGCATCGAAAAATCTTTGCAGTCTCCATACTTGGTCTCTATGATATCCTCAAACCGGCGCGGTCTCCAGCCACCAACACCAATAGAAATTGAGACATAGCGGTAGTCACTGGTTACACCATCAAGGGCATTCTTCAGAAGCTCAAAATCAAAATTGGTCAGACACTTTTCGGCTTTGATTCTATTCCAGCCGTAGCGCGTTTTTATAACGCCGGCGTCCCACCTGCCAATCTCTTTCCATGAAGCGCCAAAGAATCTGGATTTTATATATTCAAATTCATCCGCAACCAGACTTATTTGTCCCGCCCTGTCATAATCGAGGGCGCTCAATGTATCGAAATCCAGAGGAGCGATATCCGAGCCATTCCATATTAGAGCCATTTTGTTGCCAATATTGATTTCGATCGTTTCCATCGGCAGAGCATAAGTTTTGTGTCTGATATTGACGCCGGCCGGATAAATAAGCGTGCAGGCGACTGAAGTAATTGGCAATTTTGTAGGGATAATAATTGTCGGCAGGTAAAACTTGTTCTTAAGATGTTTTTCGAATGAATATTCAATACTGAAAGGATAACCTGGCGGCGTGGGCTCAAATCTATAATAACAAATATCATCAAACACTTGAAAAGAGGCGCCGAATCCGCATGTTTTTTTCAAGTTTTTCTTCTTTAATTCTTTGATGGTCTTACCGTTTAAGTCTTTCAGTATAATTTTAAGTTTCTTTAAACGTTTAAACTTATCTTCAGAAAAATAAAGCACCGAATGTTCGACACCGGTTGAATTATTGATCGTAATCTGACGATGCGTACGAACTATAACGCGTTCGCCTTTAACTTCGATATGTTCTTTGATGAAGTCCCATCTGGCAGACTTTTCGTCTGTGGCAAAAGTACCGGAAGTAAACAGGACCAGAGAGGCAAAAATAATGAAAGTAAATTTTGAAAACTTTAATCTAGTCATTCTTGATTTCAACCGGTGCAAAGACAATCTGTTCTTTGTTGGCCTGCTCAATTTCTTTGAATATTCTCCTGATTCCCTCATAATAGACCGGTCCGACCAGGGAGCTGTTAATAACCAGCCTGCTTTCGATTATCACATTTAAGCTGTCAACAAAGCTGACTCTGTGAAAATTCAAGATAGAGGTTTTAGAGTTGATATCTTTGGGCATATCTACCGGAGTATATTTTGAGGATACTGAATAACTAGTTTTAGTGTGATAGGTGCATGGAAACTGAAAATCTATAGGGAAAAATCTTTTATCATCAACAAAGGGACTGGTGTTAAGTACCAGAGTTGGTTGTGTGAAAAACAAGTTGCC
>JADFLZ010000388.1 GCA_022564135.1 Candidatus Zixiibacteriota bacterium | reverse complement strand
TTAGCGGTTGATTCTATAACGCTTACCTCTGCATATCTTAGCTGGACGGCCTCCGGCGACGACAGCACAGTCGGCACAGCGACAGAATCCGATCTGCGTTATTCCACGAACTTATCAACTCTGTTAAACTGGGAAAGTGCGATGCAGGCAGCAGGCGAATCAGCGCCTTTAGTATCGGGAAGATTAGAACAGTTTGAAGTGGTTAGTCTCAATCCGGGCAACATGTATTATTTTGGAATAGAGATTATAGATAATTCTGGTAACAGATCACAGATTTCAAATATCGACAGCGTCTATCTACCACCGCTGATTCCTGACTATCCGTTGTTAGTGGCGCCCGAAAATGGAGCAATCAATGTTCTTCCAACTAATGTCACCTTTATTTGGCACAGCGCGCTGCGTGCAGACTACTATCAATTGCTACTTGATACAGTAGTTCCATTTGTCGAGCCTACCACCTACTCGAATATTTATGATACCGTCTTACAAGTCGGGCCGCTTGAATATGGGACAAAATATTACTGGCGAATGATAGCATTTAACGAATATGGAAGTAATGGATCGGGCCAAGTTGGCATCTTTACAACTGTCGAACAACTTTCACCGTCGATTAGGGGCAGCGTGCATGACATCTGGGGAACCGATTTAAACGGAGTTCTAATCAAAGTCTATGAAAATTATCCTAACGGAAGCGTGATTGACTCAATTTTAACTAACGACGCCGGTTATTTCGAGTTTTATGACATCCCAAATCCGTATGACATTGTTCTGTACTTCTTTAAGGAAGGCTATTATCCAAGCACAACAGTTATAAACCCGGGGGCTTTGAGTATATGGGTCACCCTTGCAAAACTGCAGGACATCACTACCACTGACTCCTGGATCGACATCTACTGTCAATCGGCGATGGTGCACGGACATCTGCTGCAGCCGAATGACGTAATCGAAGCCTACGACCCCGGCGGCAACCTCTGCGGCCGCTTTGTCATAAGCGAAGCCGGGGCCTACGGATTTATGCCGATCTACCGGGACGATAAATTTTCTACAGAGGACGAAGGCTGCGTTTATGGAGACGCCGTAACTATAAAAGTTAATCAGGAAACTGCCAAACTAGAGCAGCCTCTGGTATACCCGCCCGACTATCAAAATTTTGAAGTTTGCTTCGATGTTACGGGCGAAATACTTCGCTGGATTATCTTTCTGGAACCTGCCGGCGGCGAAATATTCTTCATTGATTCCTCGGCTGCTATTACATGGAGCTCAAATGGAACCTCCGACACTCTGGAACTTTACCTGAGCAACCCCTCTATCTCGCCAATTTTGCTGGAGAAGATTGCCGATGATGGAGAGCATACCCTCACCATTCCAAGAACTGCCTATAAAAGCAATGATTGGTCCTTTGTTCTGGTTGATGCCTTTAGCTTTAGTCCTGTTTCTGACACCTCAAATCAATTTACGATTGATGCAGTTGAACTGGTGCTAACACCGGACACTCTCAGGATTCTGGGCGCAGCGGATAAATGTTTTCCATCAACTCGGTCCTTTGAGATTTCAGAATCGCATAATTATCTGATTCCATATTTCAGCAGTGAAAGTATCAGCTGGCTTTCGATTAACAATTTTGAAGGCAATACCAGTAGCATTGTCGAAGTTGAAACTAATATCAGCGGCCTGCCTATAGGTATATACTTTGACTCGATTAAAATTGAATCTGCCGATGCTGTTAATTCACCCGCCTATGTTTATGTAGAACTGGATATAAGAGAATTTTTATGCGGCGACTTCAATGATGACTGCGCACTAAAGATTGGCGATCTGTCAAACCTGGTTGATTACCTCTATCGTGCCGGACCTCCTCCCCTGTCGGCTGATGCTATGAATGTCGACCGCTGCGGCGGCCTTGATATAGCAGACATAGAATTCTGGTATGAAAATTTCGCTTTCAGCAGCGAATCTAACTGTGATGGTTCAGAAACCTGTACCAGTTCAGAAAATGATATGGGAACAACTGATAGTCTCAAATTGATAGTCAGCCAGCCGCCTCTGCTTTCTGATTCACTCTACAAGCTACAGCTTGATCTCTACTTATTTAATGATGCCAATGTCGTCAACGGTCTGGCCGTTGGTTTTGATTGGGATAATCCAAACCTCAGCTTAGATTCTGTTATTTTCTCAGAACAGGTAAAAAACAGCCTTAGTTTGCTCCGCGTCGCCTTCGAAAGCGATGACATTGATATCTCAAATGCCAATCAGCGTTTTCTTTTTGCAGGCAACCGCTCAATTTTTTCAGGACTGGAAGCCTCAACATCTCAAAAACTTCTGGCTTCATACTATCTCTCTCTTTCTGAATGGAACGCCTCGGACTCGATAGTCTTCGACACCCTCACATTCAATGAAGGCACTACTTATAAAGTAATATCTGCTGACGGTGCCTATCAGCCTGTCTGGCTCGGTCCGCTGGTAATACGAAACGGAAGCTCTGACGAATAGAATTATTGCTACCGGGCCATCTTTTCTTTGCATGTGACCATGGTTCACTGCATTACCACAAATCCGCCACGGCCGATAAATGGATTCGTTTTGTCATATACTGAAACAAGTTCAGCACAAGTTCAACATCCTTTTTTTTGAGTCACCCTGAGCGGACATAGTCCCATGGACTCGTGGGAGTCGAAGGGTCGAACGAGTGGCAGTACGAACCATACCGAAACCCACCATGAATGGTGGGGCACCCAGCAAAATGGCTTCGTTTTGTCATATTTTACTTTTCCCCTATCAGGACTTGTAGTGATTTTGTATTTAGTAGTCTCAGAAAAAAATGAGACAAGAGCTTGTATGCGATGTCCGGGG
>JADFLZ010000040.1 GCA_022564135.1 Candidatus Zixiibacteriota bacterium | reverse complement strand
CCGGTCGGCAGCGTAGTCCAGATCGGCGTCATCTGCTATGGCCAGTCCGGCATTGCCGCCTAATTCCAGTACAACACGCTTTTTGCCCGAATTATCTTTAATCCACCAGCCGACTTTGTCCGAACCGGTAAAAGTTATCAGCTTGATGCGCTCATCTTTTATAAGCGGCTCGGCGTTTTCGTTACTGCCCAGTATGAACGAAATGGCGCCTTTGGGATAGTCGGTCTTGTCAATCAGCTCTGCCAGCATCATGGCTATGATTGGAGTGGTCGGGGCTGGTTTTAATATCATGCAGTTACCCGAGGCCATAGCCGGGGCAACTTTGTGGGCTACCAAATTAAGCGGAAAATTAAAGGGCGCGATTCCTGATAAAACTCCGATAGGAAAACGACGTATCAGTCCCATTCGTTTTTCGTTGCCGGGGATAGAATCAAAATCCATAATCTCACCGCCGACCCGCTTGGCTTCTTCGGCGGCTATCTTAAAAACCTGCACCGCCCGGAATACTTCGACTTCGGAATCTTTTAAGGCCTTGCCGATCTCAAGAGACATCATCCTGGCAAACTTGTCGCTGTTTTTTCTTAATCCCTCAGCCACCGCCAGACAGGCTTCTTCGCGCACATACGATGGCAGCTGTCTCGTTTTTTCAAAGGCTTTCTCGGCAATATCAATTGCTTTGGTAAAATCAGCTTTGGAAGCCATTGCCACCGTACCGGCGACTTTGCCGTCGTAAGGAGAGCGGACTTCTATTTTTTCTTTACGGTCAACCCACTTGCCGCCCAAGTATATTTTGTAATGCCTGGCCATCTATGCTGCTCCTCTGATTTCTCTAATCTTATGCATGCTACAGCGGACAAACCAATTGCCCCAGCCGTTCGGTCAGCTTCATATTTTCTGTATAATCCACCGGGCAGTCAATCACTACCGGCTTATTAAATGCAAAAGCTTCTTTTAAGATTTCCTGAAGATTATCGCCCTTGTTTACTTTCATGCCAACGGCGCCGAAACTTTCGGCGAACTGCACCCAATCGGGATTATTGAATTCTGTGCCGAAAGCATGACCATATTTGCTTCTTTGTTTCCATTCGATGAGACCAAAAGTACCGTCAGTCCAGATCATATTGACAGTCGGAGTTTTCAGACGCACTGCTGTTTCCAGTTCCTGAGCGTTCATCATAAAACCACCGTCGCCCGAGACGGTCATAACTTTGCGGTCCGGATAAACAAGTTTAGCCGCGATCCCGCCCGGCAGTGCGATGCCCATGGTAGCAAAGCCGTTGGAGATTAGGCAGGTGTTTGGTTCGTGGGCCAGGTACGTCCGGGCAATCCACATTTTATGAGCGCCAACATCGGAGATGAGTATATCATGGTTGTCCAATACGGCGCGGATATCGTGGATAATTTTCTGAGGTTTGACCGGAAAATCTGTGCTGTCGGCATGCTCGCTTAAATCTTCTAAGATATTCTTGCGGTGTTTCTTGATAAATTCCCCTTTGCCTTTGGGGAAATTGTCATCAATTTTTTCGTTCAGCTCCCAGAGTGTCGAAGCAATATCGCCGACAACTTCAACTTCGGGATGGTACCAGTAATCGACTTCGGCCTGTTCAAAATCAATATGGATAATCCTCTTTTTGCCGTCCGGATTCCAGAAATGCGGCGAGTATTCAACGATGTCATAGCCAATTGCAATTATTAAATCTGCTTCTTCAAAGGCAAAAGTCACATGGTCGCGTGACTGCAGCCCGATGGTAAAGAGATTGTTGTCATATTTGTAGCCGGCGGCGCCTTTGCCCATAAAAGTATTGCAGGTTCCGATTCCGGTGCTCTCTAAGAACTTGCGAAGCTGCTTGGTGGCCCGTTTGCGCAGAGTACCGTTTCCGGCCAGTATCAGAGGCCTTTTAGCGTTCTTGATCAGCTCCATAGCCATATTGACAGCTTTATAATCAGGCGCCGGACGGCGAACTTTGCGGACTTCAAAATACTCCGGCTTCTGGCATTCCTGCTCGGCGATATCTTCGGGAAGTTCCAGATGGGTCGCCCCCGGTTTTTCAGATTCGGCTGTCTTAAAGGCTTTGCGGACTGCTTCTGCTACAATATCGGCCTGACTGATACGGGTATTCCATTTAGTGATCGGCTTAAACATTGACACTATATCAATATACTGATGCGACTCTTTGTGCATCTGGGCTGTGCCCGACTGCCCGGTAATGGCCACCAGCGGCGCCCGGTCGAGATTGGCATCGGCCACCGGCGTAAATAAATTGGTCGCACCCGGCCCCAGTGTGGCCAGACAAACGCCTGCTTTACCGGTCAGTCGTCCGTAAATATCGGCCATAAATCCGGCGCCCTGCTCATGACGGGTTAAAATAAATTGAATATTGGAATTGCGGACAGCTTCCATAAAATCAATATTTTCTTCACCCGGTATACCAAAAATGTATTTTACGTTTTCATTTTCTAAAGCTTTAACCATCACTTCGGCAGCAGTAGGCATTATTCCCTCCACAGGCAGTTACAAATTGTATTCAGCGAAAATAGTTATTAGAGACCGTGTTCTCAAGCTATTTGATTGAGAACCGCACCCCCGTATTACTGGTTATGATAGCTTTTGAAATTGCCTGAGGCAACTACTCGATTAAAATATCAAACGGCATTCTGGCTAAAATCCCGTTTTCTTCAATCTGAAAATCACTGTCGCTGTTGTCACCCTGAGATTGTCCCAGCCCCAAAAACGAACTTACAGAGCTCAGGAAACGGCTGCCGGGTAATAAAAATAAAGGACGTTTTTCTGGATAAAATTCGACCCGGTAGTCCTTCAGATTTAATTTTTCTGCTGTATAGGCAATCGCATTTCGTAGCCCGCCTATCTCATCGACTAAACCGATTGATAATGCCTCCTGGCCGGTCCAGACTCTACCACGGGCCAGATTATCAATCGAATCCGGAGACAACTTTCTGTTTTCGGCTACCAATTCAACGAAATAGTCATAAAACTCCTGAATGTGAGACATCTGCTTTTTTCTTTCGTCCGGAGTAAATGGCCGCATTGAACTCATCATTCCCGAAAACTTGCCTCTGGAGTATAACTCTTTTTTCAGATCGATTTTCTCATAGAGTTTTTTAAGATTCAGCTTGCCGCCATAGATGCCTATTGAACCGGTTATAGTGCCGGCATCGGCAAATATTCTGTCACCCGACATGGCGATGTAGTACCCCCCCGAGGCCGCCAGGTTGGCCATTGAGATAGTCAGCGGTTTTTTACGTGAGGCCTTATCTGCTGCATGAAAAATCTCTTCGCCGGGAATTACAAATCCGCCGGGAGAATTGACTCTGAAAACTATTCCCTTAACGTTCTTATCGCTAGAGGCTCTGGCAAAGGCTCTGCTGAGGCTTTTGGGAGTGGCATTTTCTTTTCTTGAAAACGGCAGCATTCCCCGGCTGGAAAAATTGATTTCACCGTCGGCCACAACTACCGCAATTTTTGGTCTGGCCGGCCAGCCGTCATTTATGAGAGTATCACGCAGATATTTCCGAAACGATATCTCAGGCATGCTGCGCAGGAAATTTTTGTGCATTTCGTCGGCGTAACTCAAACCCTGTACGAGTCCGTAACTTAGCGCTTCGGCTGAAGTGAACGGTCCGTTGTCGATTATCTTTCTGACCGAGTCAGCCGAAAGTGACCGTGACTGACCGATATCGTTTACAAATTGATCGTATAGATTATCTAAAATACGATTTATCTGTTCTCTTTCCTGCTCACTTGAGCCTGTGCGGGTCAGCCTGTCCGGAGCTGTTTTGTAATCGCCTATTTTTACGATATCAAGTTCTGCCCCTAATTTTGAAAGTGTTCCGGCATAGTAGGTCAGCTCGGCTCTTAGTCCGACCAGATTCAGCTGGCTGACCGGCGGCATCAGAATGCTGTCAGCGACCGAGGCTAAGTAGTAGCCGATATTATTGCCCAATGAAAGGTGACATACGATAGTTTTATTTTTACTCTTAAAATATTTCAGCGCCTCGCGAATTTCCTGTGCCTGGGCAAAACCGAAAGTGCTGTTTCTGAGTTTCAATATTATTTCGCCGATAGAAGCGTCATCGGCGGCGCGGTAGATGTTACTGACCAGTTGATAAAATGATTGCGGTTTATAGCCAAATATCGGGCGCGGCGGATTTTCTGAACGGCCACCGGATACCGCCACCGCCAGCCTTCTCTTTTTCCAGGAAATCAATGACGGTTGTTTCAGGTCAACTTTTCCTGCGTATAACGTAGTTCCCCTGCCCCCGCCATCGCGGTCAAAGCTGCTCTGGCCGCCGACAAAGTATCTTAATAGATTAGCTTTCAGACCAATGCTGAAATTTTGTCTGGAATCTATCAGTCCTTCTATCAGCAGCGCCGGATGCGGCTTAAATATGGCACTATAGGTGTAGTCCGCATCGCTGTAATCAATTGAGGAAGTCTTGACAACGTCAACTGAAAGGGTCAGCTGCTGCTCAAATGGACGATACGAAACAGAATACGTCTTTTCAACTTCAGTGCGCTCGCCTTTAATTTTACCACGGTTTAAATTTGTAAACAGAGCCCCGAAAGTGAATTTACCTTCGCCTTTTATTAGAAGGCCAAGATTCCAGAAATGACGGTTCTTGTAAATGTCGGGACCGTCTTTGAACATCCTGTAAGAACCGCCCAAATTGAGATTGCCCAGAGTAATTCCGCTGGCCAAAAGATATTCTTGATAATCTTCACCCGCCGGATTATAAATTCTGCGATAACCCATAGCAGACTCTTCACTATTAAGAAGAATGCCCCAGCTTTTGGCGATATTACCATCTAAATAATCGGCCATCAGCAGCACACCGGTGCCGGTGTAGCGGCTGAGACCGGCCGGATTAATCCAGGCCGACTCAAAGCCAAATACATTGGAAGCGCTCTTGAAATAATATACGCCATCTGGTATGGGTACTCTCTCTCCAGCTTTTAAGCTTACGGTCTGAAAGAATATTATTGCACCAACTGCCAGACTTAAACTGATGTTTCTCAAAATTTTAATCATCGTAGCCTCTTATATAAATATTACCGCTGCCTCGTACTGAGCCGCTGATAATAGACTGGCCATTACCGGAAACTAAGTTCATTCGATTATGCTCAATAAGTTCGCTTCTAAAATTAATGTTTGAAACTTCAATCTTGCCGCCCTCGTCGACTACCAGCGAAAAGGCAGCCGAAATAGAATCGGGCAGATTAATTTCGATATCTTCAAAGCGGTTGGTAATTCGCAGCTGGGCCCGATCGATTCCGGAAATCTCCAGTTTTATCGGACCTGACATCCCCTTTATAATGTTGCGCCTGCCGGTGATATAAAAATCCGACAGTTGAATCCTGCCGTAACTTCCTTCGACATATAGCTCACCTTTAAAACCTCTGATTCGAATATCTCCGTTCTCGTTTTCTATATCGGCTCTTTTGTCAAGGCTAACCAGGTTTTTGGCCGTGAGCACGGAATTTGAAGTAGCCAGAGATATTTCCCCCGTTATATCAGAAACATCAAGCCGGCGATTAGTTGTGGAAACTTCAAGTCTCTCGGTCACATTTTTTATATTAATCCGCCCCAGCGAAGAAGGAATTACGATTGACCTAAAAGGGCCGACTGCCGTCACATCAAAAAGGGGAGCTTCTATTAATACCGAGTAATTCTCAGGAATCGTGATCCTTGCTTCGACCCGTCCCCACTGATTATCATCAGTCCAGGGTGCCGGATTGGGTGAGCGCAGCTCAAGTTTGATATCTTTCGGTCCCCTTCTTAAAACTACCGCGATAAGATCAATGTAATCAACCGCGTCATCCATACTGTTGGCTTTAGCTTTCTTGAAATAACTGATTTTTACTTTATCAGTCCTGGCAACTTCAATAGTTAATTTGCCGGGTAGATTAGAGGCCGCTCTTATCTGCAAAGTCGTACGATCGCCAACCTTTATTTTAGCTCGTATTTCGCGCGTAGTATAGACACCGCCTGCAGTTTTTATAATAGTTTGCGCAAAAATCTCCGGCGACAGCAGTAGAAATATAAAGGCCGCAAGTAAATTCATGGTAAGTTTATTCATTATTTTTGATTCTTATCTCGGTCATAAATTTGTTTCATAATTATAGAACCGGCAACTGCCGCGTTAAGTGACTCTGCTTTAGAACTATGGGCTATGCTGACAACAGCATCGGACATCTTTAATACTTTCTCAGATAGTCCGGCAGCTTCAGAGCCTATTGCCAGTATTATCGGATTGTTTGAACTTAAGGGTAACTCTGTCATACTTTTATTAGCTGACGCTTTGGCAGCTATCAGCCAGGCTTTTTTTCTGTTTTTAAAATCTTTAAGTTCTTCATAGCTGACAATTACCGCCGGCAGTTTGAACAAGGCACCGGCCGAAGACCGCACCACCTTGGGGTTATAAATTTCTATCGATTTTGCGCTTACCAGCAGCATATCAAATTCAAAAGCCAGGGCAGACCTGGCCAGAGTTCCTAAATTTCCCGGATCTGTTATTTCGTCACACCATAATAGTCTACGATAGTATGGTTTGTAAAGTTTTGTCAGATCTTGTTTGGGGGTATCAAAAACCGCTAAAATCCCCTGTGAACTCTTAGTATCGGAGACAGCTTCAATTTCTCGTAATGATAGCTCATTTACGGTCACTTTTAGTTTTTTAAATGCCTTTACAAGCTTTTGCCCCCGTTCGCTGAGACCGGCCGCAGCATAAAGCAGCATAATTGGCAGGAATTTGTGCTTGAGCGCCTCTTCAATGAGTCTGACACCGCCCACCGCAAATTTCCGCTGCTCTTTACGGCCTTTTTTGGAATTCAGGGCTTTTATGTTTTTTAGTTTTTCTTTGGTCAATTTCAAAATAATTTACTATCAGGATACTTTCAATTATTGTTTAAGAAACCTAAAGTCGGATTACTCAGGCAAGTGAAAACTTTTTCCCGTAATTTACTTATCAGCATTCTGCTCTTACTGACAACCGCAGCTGCCTCGGAAAAAATCATTATCGGAGGGCTGGACGGCGCCAACCCTTACGACAACGAGGCTACCTACTCAGTCGCTCTGGCAATATCCGGCGGAGGAGCCAGAGGCCTGACCACTATCGGTATCCTGAAAGCTTTTGAAGAAAAAAATATAAAGATAATAGCCATAGCGGGCACTTCGATGGGGGGCATAATCGGCGGACTCTACGCCTGCGGTTACTCACCGGACGAACTTTCTAAAATCATCGGTGATATTGATTTTGACGAATTTTTCAGCAACGCCCCCAAAAGACAGACAATGTTCCTGACCCGGAGACAGGAAAACGAAAAACACCTCTTTTCGATGAGGTTTGACAATTTCAGGCCGGTTATTCCAAGAGCTCTCACCGGCGGACAAACAATTACCACGGTGCTGACCAAACTGACCACCAAAGCTAATTATCAGTCTGGCGGCGATTTCCTGAAACTGCCCATTCCTTTTCGAACAGTTGCCACCGACATAATAACCGGCCGGGAAATTATACTCGATAAAGGCTCACTGGCTGATGCCATGCGGGCTTCCATGGCTTTTCCCCTGGCCCTGACCGCTGTTGAAAGAAACGGGCAGCTGCTTATGGATGGCGGCATGGTCACCCCGATTCCGGTTAATCTGGTCAAAAAGATGTGCGACAACGACAACTTTGTAGTAGCCATCAACACCACCAGTGAACTCCGGACCAAAGACAAGCTCCGCACGCCGGTAGATATCGCCGATCAGGTTACTACCATAATGACTGCCGACAAATTGACCTGGCAGCTTAAGCAGGCCGATCTGGTGATTGAACCGGAACTCTCAGATTTTGAAGCAGGAGATTTTAAGTTCAAAGACTCTCTGATAAAAATCGGTTACAGTGCCGGATTAAAAGCAGCTGACAGTATCGTTTCTATTCTGCAAAGAAAGGTCGATACCGCTACCCTGTTCATCAGCGATGTTTCTATAGCGGACAGCGCTCACGAAACGCTTGCGGAACTAAAGAAAACGCTGAGAGGCCGGAAATTCAGCCGCTTCGAGCTTGAAAACCAGCTCAAACAATTCCTGCGCGATAATTCGTTATTTCGTCTGGAAGCAGAGCTATTACCAAACAATAATATTGAAAACACAGTCGCACTACTTGTAACTACCCAAGCATACCTGACAACTAAAGAATACAGAATAAATATTAAAGGCAGTTCTATTATTGACTCGGCACTTTTAATATCTCTCTTCGTAGACGGGCGAACAGAACTAAGCCCGGCTAATATCAAAAACGGCCTGAAGCAGATAGTCGATTTCTATATTGAGAATGGCTATGATGCTGCTTATGTCTCGGACTTATCTATTGATGCATCACGAAAAGTTATTACTATCGAGATTGACGAGGCGGTCATTTACAGTATCGACATTGAAGATAACAAACGCAGCAAAGACTGGCTGGTGCGTTCGTATTTTCCGCTCATAGCCGGGCAGCCATACTCCACCAGACTGGCAGCCGACGGCATCAATAATATTTACGGTACGAATTTTTATGAGCAGGTCACGATTGACTTAGTTCCTTACCGCAGCGGCGCCAGAGTAAAAATTCGCGTCAAGGAAAGACATTACACACAGCTGAGACTGGGCTGGCACTGGCATGATGAGTTTCAGTCTGAAGAATTTATAGAAATTCTCGATGATAATATTCGCGGCATGGGGCTGGAATATCTGCTGCACGCACAATTTGCAGACGAAAGACAGAACTATTTTGCGCGGCTAAAGATTGACCGCATCTGGTTCAGTTACATGACCGCCAGTATAACGGCCTATCATAACCGCCTGGACCGCAAGCTTTTTGACGATGACGGCAACGTGGCCGGTTCGCGCCGGGAAAAACGCACCGGTTTTGAACTCAGCCTGGGGCAGCAACTCAGCCGTCTGGGTACAGTCCGGGGCGCCTTTGTCTTTGAAGAGGTCAGAAACGACTATAATAACAGCCTGCTTAATGAAAATTTTGGGCAGAGAATTATTCATCTGGAATCTCAGATAGAAACTTTTGACAGAGTCCCTTTTCCTAATAACGGTAAGCTGAATCTGATTCAGGTGCGTCTGGCCGGAAAATTCTTAGGCGGCGAAGTCGAATACACCAGATTTTTCTCATCGCTGGAATCTTATATTCCGCTCGGCAAATACCTGAATTTCCATCCCAAAGTTTCCATAGGCATCAGCCGCTCGGGTCTGCCGGGCTCGGAGCTGTTTTATCTGGGAGGCGCTCATTCGTTTATCGGATTTCGGACCAATCAGCTCTCCGGCGATAAAATGATATTATTTAATAATGAATTAAGATTTAAGCTGCCGCTGGGATTTTACGCCATTGGCCGCTATGATTTTGGTGAAGTCTACGACTATACCGCCCAGGTTAAACTTCGTAATCTCCGCCACGGCGTGGGAGCCTTTGTTGCCATCGACAGCCCGATCGGTCCTTTTGAATTTGGCTACGGCGTGGCAAACTCTGACAACGACAGATTTTATATTAATATCGGATTAAAATTTTAACTTAAGTGTAAAGTAATTTAAAATCTGTAGCCGGCGCTGACTCTGAAAGTTTCACCGAGGTCATCGTGATGCAGGTAAGCAAAATCTACGGTGATATTCTTGACATCAATCCCGCCCCCGGCGGTAAATTTGCCAATATCAAATCCGGTCCGGCCAAAAATTAATTCCCGGTAGCCCAGCTCCAGTCCAAAATGTGTATCAAGCGACAGCGAGCCGCTCCAGTATTGGGCGGCCGTTTTGAGATTCTCAAATTTCAGATCACCGCTGGCTGCAAAGCGCGCCGAGACCTGACTAAAATACTTTTCTATCATAAGGCCTGGTTTTACTGTCGGGAAAATTGATTCGGTGCTTGATTTGGTTTCGGTCACCTGTCCGCCGGAGTCTGCCGGTTCAATGATAGTGCCGCCGCCGTAGCGGATAAAACCCGAAGTAACATCGCTGATCATTAGTCCGAAGCGAACAGACGGATGCGCCTGATAAAGCAATCCGGCGTCCATAGTAAGTCCCTGGCCGGATTCGGTGCCGATGTCACGGTAGATTATTTTGGCGCTCAGGCCAAAATCTATTTTTTCGTTAATTTTCCCGGAGAGCGAGGCCGCCAGCAAAATATCGGCGTGTGATTCTTCGCGCACTACGTAGGGGCGATTGAACTGATCCAGCTGCGTAATTTTGATACCGCCGCCGCCCAGATAATAAAAGTAAAAGCCAAAAGCACTTATCTTGCCTTTTTCTCTCGGTCGTGAATCTATGTAAGCAACATAGTCATGATTTAAGAGCGAGCCAAAAGTCTCAGCATGCATGGCGACAATATGCCGATTATTCAGATAATTCATACCGGCCGGGTTCCAGTAAGAAGCCGTACCGTCAAAAGGACCGGCTATGACAGCTCCGCCCATGGCCAGTCCGCGAGCGCCAACACCAAGTGAAAATGACTCACCCGAAAATTTGCCGGCTTCGGCGCCTGAGCACAAGAACAAAACAGCGATCATTATTATTTTGAATTTACAAATCATTCAGTTATGCAATATCCCACTTTTATCCTAAAACATCAAATAAACCGAAATAGTTCTGAATAATAAAAAAAGCGGCTCGTTATTAGCGAACCGCTTTTTATAATTCTATTTAATTCTGCAGTCGGCTATTAGTAGGTGCCTTGGGCAGAAGAAATCTTGGAAGTCGTGGAAGCTGAGCCTTTTTTAGCTGCGCCACAAGTTTTGCCGGTCGAACCAATCGTGCTGGTCTTGGCATCGGTACTGATTGTTGCTACCGCCGGAATGATTTGCGCTTCAAAACCTTTGGCACTTACAGCTTTCAACAATACTTCGTTGGATGCTTTATCCGGATTGGCACAAACAACGGCATAGCCGGACTTATAACAAACTCCGAGAACTTTGTTAACGCCGTCAATGTTCATCAG
>JADFLZ010000387.1 GCA_022564135.1 Candidatus Zixiibacteriota bacterium | reverse complement strand
GATTTCAGCTTCCGAGAAAGTTTTTCATAAAGGGGATAAAAAATTATTACAAAGACAGCCGCCCAGCTTATGGGTGCAAAGAAATCTATCATCAGACTGTAAAATAAATAGAAAAAGATTGAGACAAACGAGAGGAATAAAAATATCAGAACATGTTCACGCTTCATTGATTTATCGATTTCTTCTCATGCGATTACCACAATTTAGCTCAGGCAGAATCCGATGGCAACCATAAAGCAGAGCCGTCAATTTTCTCAGATTCACTCTTTTGAATTCGCATAATCAAAAAAACTAAATATTATTGCGCAATAATGGAGCAAAACTGCTCAATCTTTGTAGTCCATTTTTGGTACAGCGCTACGGTTTATAAGAAGATTATGTGCTGCTCGATTTCTGCCGGTAAGTCAAAAATCCAAGTTTTCAGGGGATTCCTATCAAATCAGCCCGCCGCCGAACTCCCGTAACTAACAATAGGGCAATGGGTTGACTAAGTCAGAGGCCCTCCCCCAAGAGTATTGTTGCAAACTGCGACTGTGACCACAGTTAAGAGGTCGTAGAAAACAGTAAGTCTCAAGACTGCCGATCTTTAGAATTCGGTTAACGTAGAGAAGCCGGGACAAAATTGTTAAGCGATTGTGGTCAAGTATTTTAGGAAAAAGACGATTATTAGAGGGAAACTAATTAAACGGGTGCAGGAGCCTCACATGGATTTCTGCTCCTAAGTATTAACGACTCACACAAGGAGTTGAGCATGCCAATTCGCAAAAAACGCCCAACAGCCAAACGCAGCACACGTCGTAAAGCTACACGTCCGTGGTCACGTGGTGAATGCGCCTTCATGCGCAAGTACTATCGCAATCACGAAACCAAATGGGTAGCCCGTCAGATGGGCCGTACTGTTTATGCAGTGCGTTACAAAGCTGTCGACCTGAGTATCAAGAAATCCAAACCTTCTGTCTGGAAAGGCAACAAGGGTTCCAAAACGGCTTTCAAGAGATTCGGCGGAAGCTCAAAAACTGGCCGTAAACCAGCTGCCAGACGTCGTCCGACAACTCGTCGTACATTTCGCACGTCTTCACGTCGTCGCACAACTCGCAAGAGTTCTGCCCGTCGTAAAAAACGCTAGATCGATTACAAATCCCGCCCAGAAAGCGGGATATTCTTTTGGAATTTGACCCGTTTCAACCATTTTGAAGCGGGTCTTTTCTTATTAATCAAAGCCTCAATATCAATATCTGAGCAGTTGCCAAAACTGGTTTTCTTTCATATTATTTACACCGAACTTTCATACTTGCGAAGCATGAATCAAACTATGTTTGCGCCATTAGCTCAGTTGGTAGAGCAGTTGACTCTTAATCAATTGGTCCGGGGTTCGAGTCCCCGATGGCGCATTTTTATGCTTTCAAGGAGTAAGAACTCGAATACGGTAATTATGAAGAAATTTTCAGAGAGATTCGGATTAGTGAAACAAAAGCCATATCAAGTCGACGATATGGACGACGACACAAAAATTAGTCTCTGGAACGCACTACACTTATTCTTTTGGCAATTTACTGATGAGGCACTCGCAGCTGATGTTGCAAACGAAGGATTGGATACAGTTATCAAAATTGCTTGGGTAAAATTATTTAAGTGGGACCTGTCTGAATTACCTTGGGACTGGAACAGCAGAGAAAAGCGGATTTCTGAAGAATTCTATAAAGTTCCATGGTGGAGAGTATGTGAAATAATTGAATATTTTGCTCCGCAGGCAGACGCTATGAGATTTGAGGGAACAAAGAAATTTGTCAAATTCTGCAATGACATTTTTGAAAGGGAGAGATTTGGTTATAAATTTGTGAGTGGTTCACTTGTACAACTAACAAATGAAACTGAAATTGAAGAAGTAGAAACCGCTTCAGCAATTCCTTACGAGGCGATTGGTGAACATATTAAATCTGCAATTAGGCTGCTTGCTATCAAACCAGACCCAGACTTTAGAAACAGTATTAAAGAATCAATTAGTGCAGTCGAGGCGGCATGTAAATTGATTGATGGAAGAAAAAATGCAACTCTTCCTGGTGCGCTGGCACGGCTAAGAAACAAGGTTAATTTGCATGAAGACTTTGAGCAAGGTTTCAAGAAAATTTATGACTATACCAGTGATGCCGATGGCATTAGGCATAGTCTATTGGAAAAACCTAATATCGATTCCGATGATGCCCGCTTTATGCTAGTTTCTTGCTCTGCTTTTGTAAATTATTTGATGCGCCTCGCTGAGAAATCAGGTGTAATTTCCAATAATGAGTGATTAGTGGGCGGCCGCTCAGGCGTGTCCACATCTGCCCCTTTATCTCAAACGTCTCAACCAACTGCTCGTATTACCGGCTGGATTCCCGCATACCCCGAGACTATGCTCGGGACTAAAGCGCGGGAAAGACGGCAAGATGGATTCCAAACCCCCTAAAGGGGACCTGCGGCAAGTTTGGAATAACGGAAAGATGGATTCCAAATCAAGTTTGGAAAGACAGAAAGAGTATAAGTGAGCGGCCGCTTGCGGCGTGTCCTCATCTGCTCCTCTGGTTGTGGGTCGCCCACTGCTTGCAGTGGGATCTAAACATACGATTCCTACCGCTCATATTACTGGCTGGATTCCAGGTCAAATTCGGAATTAAAGAAAGATGGATTCCAAAACAAGTTTGGAAAGACAGAAGGAGTTAGGAAAGACAGAAAGAGTTTTCGTGCTCGGCACGCTGAAGGCGCCTTCTTGCTGTCCTAAGCGTACGAAGTGCTGTAGGAGTCGAAAAATCTGCCTGCTTGCGTGTTTACTGCAGCTGTTTAATCTCTCTTGTTTCTCTTGAGGCGGCTAAGAGTCCGAAAAGAAGCGCCA
>JADFLZ010000039.1 GCA_022564135.1 Candidatus Zixiibacteriota bacterium | reverse complement strand
GCAAGTAAAGCAAAACTCCGATTGTCAAAACCAGGGTAGAAAAAATTTTCATTGACGTAACTCCGCCCCCCGGTTCACTCTCATAAAAGATATCAATGTATTAAAACGCCTCAACTTCCATTAAGGTTCAGTTGAATCTATTCATTATGTTAGTCGCTAAATTTGCCAGAGTGTTACATATGACTGCCGAGATGTTTTTAAGGCATTGAAAGGCAATGCTTTACTCTTTACAGGGGGAGCTGCTAAATCGAAATGAGTGTTGATTAATACTTTAACCTAATTCGAAAAAACCGTTCCTGGTATGACTGTAATAGGGTTATAATCTATAAGTAGAAAGGAAAATGAAAGAATAACATTGCTCGGGGATTGTCACTTGAAATTATTACTAAGGGTCACAACTCTTGCCGCTTTATTTTATTTATTTATTTTTAATCTGCAGGCGCAACCACAGAGATATAATAAATACAATTGGGCGAACGATTACGACTCAAGCTCCGCCCTCATAAATCACATTCCCTTACCAGCGGGATATAAAAGAACTGCCGTAGAAGCTAACAGCTATGCTGACTGGTTGAGACATCTTCCGGTAAAAGACGGCCAGAAAGTTTCTTATACTTACGACGGCAGACCAGCCATGTCCGCAGATGTGGTTTTTGCTGTATTGGATATTGACATTGGCACGAAAGATTTACAGCAATGCGCCGATGCCATAATGCGTCTGCACGCCGAGTATTTGTACACACTTGGTAAATACCGTGACATAAAATATAAGTTTACCAGCGGAGATACCTCGCGCTTTGATAACTGGATTAAGGGATATCGGCCGCTGGTAAATGGTAACAAGGTCAGCTGGACAAAATCGGAAAAGATAGACTCGAGTTATCTATCTTTTCGGGGTTATCTTGAAAATATTTTTATGTACGCCGGAACATTCTCGTTAGAAAAAGAAATGGACAGTATTAAGTCATACGACAGTATTCAGATCGGTGACGCTTTAATACTTCCCGGATTCCCCGGCCACGCCGTTATGGTAGCAGACATTGTTTTCAGTAAAGAATCAGGAGAAAGATCATATCTCTTTATTCAGGGCTATACACCGGCACAGGATATTCACGTTATCAAAAATCCTTCACGGCAGGACGGTTTACCCTGGTTCGAATTGAAAGCCAATCAAAATCTGCAAATAATGCACTGGATATTTGATGAAAATAACATAAGGCGATTTAAATGACGCTACGGGCTAAACAGTTTAAAGAGATTCAATTCTAAGCCATGTTTTACCGAATTTTAGCAGATGCGATAATGGTCATTCATTTGGCCTGGATAATTTTTATGATCTGGGGGTTCGCGCTGACTATCAGGGGGTTTTTTCATCCGAAGTTTTTTGAGCGCTGGCTGTTTAGAACTATTCATCTATTAGGGATTCTGTTTGTGACGACGCTGGAATTATTGGGCAAATACTGCCCGCTGACTGTTTGGGAGAATGCGCTAAGAAGTCATTACAATCCAGAAACCGATTATCCCGGTTCATTTATCATAAAGCAAATTGAACAAATGATTTACCCCGATGTCTTGCCGTTGGTTGTAATTATCCCGACCATACTAATAGCAGCTTTTACTCTGGCAGTATTTGTCTTAAAACCTCCGGCAAAACTTATGACCTTGTTCAAATGAATAACATGAAAGACAATATTGACTCTCTCGACCGACACATTGCCAACTGGATGTACAAGTATGGGATGCTGGTTCTGCGCCTTTCGCTGGCTGTAGTTTTTATCTGGTTTGGAGCCTTGAAGCCACTGGGGATCAGCCCGGCCGAAGAATTGGTAAAGCGCACAGTCTACTGGTTGCCGCCGGAATTTTTTTTGCCCCTGCTTGGTTACTGGGAGGTCGCAATAGGTGTCTGCCTTTTGTATCGACCGTTCATTCGAGCGGCAATACTATTATTGTTCCTGCAGATGCCCGGAACAATGCTGCCATTAATACTTTTACCCGACGTCTGTTTTACGTCATTTCCGTTTGGTCTTACTTTAGAAGGTCAGTATATAATTAAGAACCTGATTTTGATAAGCGCCGGCCTGGTAATTGGCGGCACTGTGCGACTTAGAAACGATAAAAGTCATTTAATCTAAAAATTGAGGCTAATAAATGAAAGATTATAAATTTCTGCCTTTGAGTACATATAAAGAATATCCTCCAGATGAAATGAAAGCGCGCGCAAAGGAATTTTATGCCGAGATGAAACGTCGCCGCACCATCCGCGAATTTTCGACTAAACCTGTGGCCCGGGAAATCATCGAAAATTGCCTGATGACTGCCGGTACGGCCCCCAATGGCGCCAATATGCAGCCCTGGCATTTTGTGGTAGTCAGCGATGCTAAAATCAAAAAGAAAATCAGAGTCGAAGCAGAAATAGTAGAAAAAGACTTCTACGAAAATCGTGCTCCTGAATACTGGCTGGAAGCGCTAAGACCCTTGGGCACCGATAAAGACAAGCCGTATCTGGAAGAAGCGCCTTATTTAATAGTTATTTTTTCGCAGCGGTACACGATTGCCGAAGACGGCAGTAAAAAACATAATTATTATCTGCCGGAGTCAGTCGGCATTGCTACCGGTTTTTTGATTGCCGCCATTCACAACGCCGGACTGGCCTGTTTAACCCACACTCCCAGCCCGATGGGTTTTTTGAGAAAAGTCCTGGACCGCCCGAAATACGAAACTCCCTTTTTGGTGCTGGTAGTCGGCTATCCCAGCGAAGACGCCAAAGTGCCGGATATCAGCAAAAAGAAGTTAGAGGAAATAGCTACTTTTATCTGAACATTTACATTAGTAGCGAAAAATTGCTGCCACAGATTTTTTGTCGGGCATTTTATCGCGCGACAAAGGATAAACCACGCCGTGGTTTATCAAAGTGTGGACAGCGGCGAAATCCAGCAGGTCTTCGTCGCCGGCATCATGCTGGTCATGTGCTTCGACCTGATTTGAGTACTTATAGTACTTGCCCCACCTCTGTTCGTTTGTTGCTACAAAAAGCGTGTCTATTCTTTTGTTATTTGCGGCCGGAATTATTTGTTCCAGTTCAGTAACTGCTTGAAGGCTGCCTAAGCTATACAACGTTTCAAATTTCTGAACCGCTGTTTTTTGCGACTTTTCAAAAATCGGTGAAGTTATTTTCCAGGCCTTGTCATGCAGTTCCGAAGCCGGCAGATTGTCCGGGTTGCCGATGATACCCTCATCTACAAGTTGACCGTAGCGGCTGGCCTCCCGGTAGATAGGTAACAGATATTCCACGCCGGCGATAACCAGCGGAGAGTTTTTGCTTTTTAGAAATTCGCAGACGCCTTTGTCTACCTGTTGAAAATATCTCAAGAGTCTGTCTTTTTCATCGGGGTCGCCGGCACCGGTTCCGAAATACTGAGCGTCCCGTTTACCGCCATGCCTGGGAGCGCCGGTGTGATACTGAAGTTCTTTTTGGGGGAAATCGTATTTGAGGGCTTCTGCCAGACTGCCGGGAACGCCATCAATGTTAATTTCGCTGGCACTATATTTTGTGCCTTGAAGCAAGCGCACTTTGTTTTTGCTGAAAGCCAGCAGGTAAAACAAGCCGTCTTCGCTGAACATTGGCAGCAGGGGCTTTATATGAAACCGTCCGGAAACAAGCGCCAGTTCCTTGAAATCGAGAGGCAGACGGTAATGAAAAAATTCATTTTCAGATCTAAACAGCGCCAGCCCCTGGCTTTGATTTCTCCAGAACAATGTTTCGTCTACATATTTTTTTAAGGGTGATAAAAGATGTTTGACTTGTGACGGGCGCAAGTCTGTTCTGTTCAGCTTTTCAGATACGATACGAAAAAGATTCTTGTAGCGAATTTGGTTTTGTCCGACTTCGCTGCCCGACACAAATGTCGGCAAATAAATCGAAATACAGTAACTCTCCTGAGTTTCCATTAAAGCGCTGAGGTCTCGTGTTGTCAAAAGGTCCATAACTTGCATGTCTGTTTAAGACAAAACAATCTACTCTAACATCTAATAGGCTTTGTCTCCCTTTTCATTTTCGCTTCGGTTTATAATAATGAGTCGACTGTCCTGCAAACATCTCAGCCGCCTCCATAACTGTTTCTGAAAGAGTCGGATGGGGATGAATGGTCAGCTCTAAGTCTGAAGCCAGAGCCGCCATTTCAATCGCCAGAACGCCCTCTGTGATAAGCTCGCCGGCGCGTGGGCCGGCAATGCCGACACCCAGAATACGCCCGGTTTTGGCATCTACTATATGTTTGGTGAGACCATCGGAGCGGTCAAGTGTTACTGCCCGCCCTGATGCTCTCCAGGGAAATTTCAAAATTTTAACATCCCGCCCCGATTCTTTGGCCTCTGTTTCGGTCAGGCCGCACCAGGCGATTTCAGGATCTGTAAAAACTACGGCCGGAATTGCTTTCGGTTCAAAAACCGTTTTCATTCCTGCGATTACCTCCACCGCTACTTTGCCTTCATGCGAAGCCTTATGCGCCAGCATCGGCTCACCGGCTACATCACCTATTGCAAAAACTGAATTTTCAGCTGTGCGGCGCTGTAAATCTATTTTTATAAAACCGAGTTTGTCTGTTTCTGTATTTATGTTTTCAAGACCAAGATTTTTTGAGTTAGGCTGGCGGCCGATTGATATCAAAACTTTATCAAAAACTTGTTCTTTCTTTTCTGCATTGCTACCATCGTCACTCTCGAAACTTACTTTGATACCGCTTTTTTCTTCTTTAAGACCGACAACTTTTGTTTTAAGCAAAATGCTGACAAATATTTTTTCAATCCTTTTGAATAGCTCTGCTGCCAGGTCACGGTCAGCTCCGGGTAAAATTCCATCGGTCATTTCCACAACCGTTACTTTGGAGCCAAGTGCGGCATAAACTGTCCCCATTTCCAGACCAATATAGCCTCCGCCAATTACCAGTAGACTTTTGGGAACATTATCCAGGTTAAGAGCCGTGGTTGAGTCCAGTACATTCTTGCTGTCGATTGAGATACCGGGAATTTTTGATGGTGATGAACCGGTGGCTATGATGGCATTTTCAAACGACAGCTTATAAGATTCGTTGTCGTTAGTTTTTATATTGAGCGTGTTGGCGTTTTCAAAAGTTGCCAGACCTCGTATATGCTCAACTTTTCTAAGTTTGGCCAGTTGTCCTACTCCGCCGGTTAATTTGCTGACGACTTCGTCTTTCCAGCCTCGAAGTTTACTCAGATCTATTTTAGGTTTGCCAAAATCTATCCCGAAGTTTTTAGCGTGCTCTGCCTCGCGAATAATTTCTGCCGCGTGTAAAAGTGCCTTCGATGGAATGCAGCCGCGATAAAGACAGACTCCGCCGGGGTTCAGCTCGGGGTCAACGATAACGACTTGCATGCCCAAATCAGCAGCATGAAAGGCGGCCACATAGCCTCCCGGTCCGCCCCCGATGACTACTAACTGTGTCGATTTATCTTTGGCGTTTGCGGCTGTCATTTAACTATTTTATTTATCCACGAACAATGTTAAAGGATGTTCAACCGCTTCGCAGACCCAGCGCATAAAACGGGCGGCATCGGCGCCGTCGTTGGCACGATGGTCGTACGACAGTGACAGAGGCATAATCAGTCTCGGCACAAATTCGCCGTTGACATAGACCTGCTGCATTGAGGCTCTGCTCACGCCCAGAATAGCCACTTGCGGCCAAAGCACTATCGGGGTGAAATTTATGCCACCGATTCCTCCTTGATTGGAAATTGTAAATGTGCCGCCATCAAGTTCATCCGGGCTTATTTTCTTAGCGCGAGTGCGCTCGGCTATATCTATCAGTTCTCTGGCCAGCTCGACTATGCTCTTGCTTTTAATATCGCGAATGACCGGCACTAAAAGGCCCCGGTCGGTGTCTGCGGCAATTCCGATATTGCAATATTTTCTGTATACAATTTCATTGGTCGCATCATCTATGCTGGCGTTAAAGCGGGGAAATTTTATGACAGCCTCGGCGATTACTTTCATCAGTATCGAAGTAACCGTAAGTTTGATTCCGTCATTTTTGTGGCGCTTGTTGAATGTCTTGCGAAATTCTTCGAGCTGAGTTATATCAGCCTGGTCAAACTGGGTCACGTGGGGAATTATTGACCAGGAATAGCCGGTACCTTTGGCAATAAGTTCTCTGACGCGCGACATTTTTTCTCTTTCGATTTCTCCCCACTTACTTAAATCCGGCAGAGGCATAAACTGCCGGGCGCCAGACGGCTCTCCGCCTTTGGCCAGTACCAGACGCTTTACAAAGGCTTTAACATCTTCATCGGTAATGCGCTCTCCCGGACCGGTTCCGGAAACTTTGTTGATGTCCGCTCCCAGCTCCCGCGCTAAGCGCCTGACAGTGGGCGATGCCGGAGCGGAGTCAGACGCTACCGGTATATCTTTAAGCGGCTCTGCTTTAGTTTTTACTAAAGCCGGAGCTTCTGCTTTTATTTTTTCCAGTGCTTCTTGTTTTGGTTTGCTGGCTGCAGGCTCTTTTTCTTTTTCATCTGTAACAGTCGGAGCAGACTTTTCTTTTTCTTTTTCTATTTTAGACTGAGCGGCAACTTCGGTTTCGATTTTTATTATAACTTTGCCGATACTGACCGTGTCACCTTTGGCAATCAAAATTTCGCTGACTGTACCCGCAAACGGCGAAGGAATATCAACTACCGCTTTGTCGGTTTCAAACTCTATTAAGCCCTGCTCTTCTTTGACCAGATCACCTTCGGCAACTAAAATATCAATCACAGTTCCTTCGGTTATGTTTTCACCAATATCGGGGATGCTGACTTCTTTAATCATGGTGCGGATTCAATTTTTGAGGATTAATATCTAAGTCTTTGTACGCCTTTTTAACTACCGATTTTTCAACTGTGCCCTGTTCGGACAGCTGAGTTAGGGCAGCTATGGTTACAAAGCGGTAATCGATTTCGAAGAAGTTTCTGAGTGCGACTCTGGAAGCAGAGCGGCCGTAGCCATCGGTCCCCAGCGCTGCCAGTGGTCCCGGCAGCCACTTGGCGATTGAGCAGGGCAGCGATTTTAGATAGTCAGATGAGGCGACAAAGACGCCGGTTTCATCTTTGAGTACTTCAGAAATGTACGGAAGTTTCTGCTCTTTATCGGGGTTCAGCAGATTCCATCTCTCGGTCTCTATGGCATCGTGATAAAGTTCTTTGTAACTGGTCACGCTCCAGACATCGGCTGAGACGTCATATTTTTCTTCAAGAATTTTCTGTGCCTTTATGACTTCGTTGATAATTGTGCCGCTGCCAAATAAGTGCGCTTTACTTTTAGATGGATGCGATGATTTGCTAAAGCGATATATGCCTTTCAATATGCCTTCTTCTGAACCCTCTGGCATCTTTGGCATTTTGTAGGTTTCATTCATGACGGTCAGGTAATAAAACAGATCTTCCTGTTTAACGAACATTCTGTTTATTCCCTCTTTTATAATAACAGCCAGTTCATAAGCGAAAGCGGGGTCGTAGGCTTTCATATTGGGCAGCGCGTAGGCATAGACGTGGCTGTGACCGTCCTGATGCTGCAGTCCCTCGCCGTGCAGGGTGGTTCTGCCGGCTGTACCGCCTAACAGAAAACCGCGCACCTGAATATCTCCGGCCGCCCAGATAAGATCGCCAATTCTCTGAAAACCAAACATTGAGTAAAATATAAAAAATGGAATCATATTAATGCCGTGCGAGGCATAGGCGGTGCCGGCGGCAATGAATGATGACATTGAACCTGCTTCGGTAATTCCTTCTTCTAAAATCTGACCGTCGGTCGCTTCTTTGTAATAGAGCAGCGTTTCTCTGTCAACCGGCTCATAAAGCTGACCGACCCGCGAGTAAATGCCGACTTTTCTGAAAAGAGATTCCATGCCAAAGGTACGGGCTTCATCCGGTACAATCGGAACTACATATTTGCCGATTTTCTTGTCAGCCAGAAGTTTTGACAAAAGCTGTACGACTACCATGGTAGTGGCAACTTCCCGCTCACCGCTGCCTTCATAAAATTCTGAAAAAATTTCGTCCGGCGGAGGTTTAATGGGGTCGACAGACACGATTCGCTTGGGTACAAAGCCGCCCAGTTCTTCTCTGCGCTCGCGGAGATAGATCATCTCTTCGCTGTCCTCGGCCGGTTTATAAAAAGGCGCTTCGGCTACATCGTCATCTGAGATCGGAATGCCGAATCTGGTGCGGAAGTCGCGCAGCTCCTGTTCGTTCAATTTCTTTTGCTGGTGGGTTACGTTTCTGCCTTCACCCGCTTCACCCAGCCCGTAGCCTTTGATAGTCTTGGCAAGTATCACGGTCGGCTGGCCGGTATGCTCGACTGCTTTTTTGTAAGCTGCGTAAACTTTTTCCGGATCGTGTCCGCCGCGATTGAGCTTGTGCAGCTGTTCGTCGGATAAATTACTGACCATTTCGGTCAGCTTCTCATATTTTCCGAAAAATCGTTCTCTGATATATTTACCACCGGAAACTGAATATTTCTGGTAATCGCCATCAACGGCCTCTTCCATTCTCTTTACCAGAGTACCGTCATCGTCCTGTTCAAAGAGCGGGTCCCAGCCATCTCCCCAGATAACTTTGATAACATTCCAGCCTGCCCCGCGGAAAGCAGCTTCAAACTCCTGAATTACTTTGCCGTTACCCCGGACAGGTCCGTCGAGGCGCTGAAGATTACAATTCACTACAAAAATCAGATTATCCAGCTTTTCGCGGGAGGCCAGGGTGATAGCTCCCAGTGATTCCGGTTCGTCCAGCTCTCCGTCACCCAGAAATGCCCAGACTTTGGGGCCGTCGGTATCTTTTATACCTCTGTCTCGCAGGTAGTGATTAAACCTGGCCTGATAGATAGCCATGATCGATGAAAGTCCCATTGAGACTGTCGGGAATTCCCAGAAGTCCGGCATCAGACGCGGGTGCGGATACGACGAAAGACCGCCGCCATCGCTTAGTTCACGCCGGAAATTTTCAAGATGTTTGAGAGAAAGCCGACCCTCTAAAAAGGCCCGGGCATAAATCCCCGGCGCGGCGTGCCCCTGGAAATATATCTGGTCGCCCTGAAAGTTCTCCCCTTTACCCTTAAAAAAATGATTAAAGCCAACTTCAAGCAAAGTCGCGGCCGAGGCATAAGTTGAAATATGCCCGCCTATACCGGCTTCCTGACGGTTGGCACGGACGACCATAGCCATCGCATTCCAGCGGATAATGCTCTTTATGCGGCGTTCGATTTTGCGATTGCCGGGATAGACCGGCTGTTCTTCGACCGAAATAGTGTTGATATAGGGCGTGTTGGCCGTAAAATGCAGATGCACACCAAGCTGCTGCGCCCGCAGCTGGAGTTTTTTTATGAGCTCCACCACCCGCTTGGGCCCCTGGTTTTGATAAATGTAATCTATCGATTCCAGCCACTCTTTATTTTCAAATTCTAACTGTTTGACTATATCATGCGGGTCTTTGACGGCCATAACTCTTACCTCGTTTTGGGTGCGCTGCTGTATATCTGTTATATCAGCCTATCAGCGGCATTGTATTCAGCATAATTTAACGATTGCCAGCGGCAGGCTCAACAAGTTTTATTACTCAAGATTGTCATTATCTGGAGGAAAATGGCAGCAATTTTCAGGTATGCCCATACTTAGAAGTCGAAATTCTGGTTCACAAGTCTGGCACAAGCAAACATCGCCTCTGCGCTAAGTCACTTATCTTCTTTAGTAGTCGCCCACGATGTAATATATGATACGCATCGCCTTACACCTTGCCGCAAATCCTCACAACAAGGCTCCATTTTTCGCTTTGAAAACCGGATTCTGTTTCCTATTTTTGAGTTCGAAACTGTTGGATTGATCCGGGCTGGATTTTTTTCAAACAACCAAGGGAGGCACGATGAGCAGGCGTGTGTATCTTTTTGCTGTATTATTACTTTGTCTATCTACAACTTTAGCTTTTGCCGGTAATAAACCGAAATGGGGCAAAATCAGTGAGGCCGAATGGGCCACTCCCCTGCCGGAGGACTATCCTGATGCAAATGTCATAATCCTTTTTGATATAGGTGAAATGGAAATCGAACCGGACGGCATCTCTTTTTACCGGCATGTTCGTATGAAAGTATTTAATGACGCCGGCGCCAAAGAAGTGGGAGATATTGCTATCTGGTACCGGAAGGGTGATAAGATTAAAAGTCTCAAAGCTCACACTATAACACCCGACGGAAAAAAGCATAAAGTTAAAGGCGGCAATATTCAAAAGCAGGAGCATGGCAACAGCCGTACCAAAACTTTTTCTTTTCCCCATGTCGAGCCGGGTGCTATTTTAGAATACAAATTCCGCAATTTTAACGATCGTTTTTCGTCTCTTGATTCCTGGGAGTTTCATAACCAGCAGTACACACTATCTTCGCAATTTTCGCTGACGCTGGCACCGGGGTTTATTTATTCATCCGCTTACAATAATATCCCTCTGCCATTTCAGGAACCAACCGAAGAAATAAGCGCACTAAACAAATATAAAACCTTTACCTGGACAATGACTAATCTGCCGCCTTTGCGTGATGAACCTATGAGCGGCGCCATTTACAATTTCGAATCATCGTTGAAAAACCAGCTTGTTTCCTACACCAGTGCCTATCAGTTTGTAGCTTTCGTGGAAGGCTGGCAGGACCTTGGTGAAGTTTTCACCAAGCAAGTGATTAAGAAATATATAAGAAAAAGCAAAGGGCTAAAAGAACTCGTGGCATCTTTGACAGCAGATGCTGAAGACGAAGATGCCAGAGCGCTGGCCATATATAAATTTGTACGTGACAGTATACAGACCACCAAAGCCGACGTCAGCACCTGGTTTTTTAATGACAACGTTGAAAAAGCGCTGAAATCCAGAGAGGGTACCGCAGAGGAAAAAAACGTACTGCTGGTGGCCATGTGCCGCCAGGCCGGCTTTCAGTCGTGGCCGGTTCTTATTGCTACCAGTGACTATGGCGTTTTCAGCCCGAAACTTT
>JADFLZ010000386.1 GCA_022564135.1 Candidatus Zixiibacteriota bacterium | reverse complement strand
TCAATGTGGGGCTTTGAGGAAAGCGGACAACCTGCCGGCAAATGGAATAATACTCTGCCGAACCTTGAAGTTAATCCTTATATCAGGCAGTGGTCGGTAGTAGAATGGGGCGAACCCGATACAACCAAATCAATAATTGAACCTGAACCGGTCTCGGCTCTCTCGGCCCATACCAAAATACCTGCGACGGTGGAAATATACTTAGGCAACTTTGAGGGTGACCAGAATATCTATAATGAAAACACGCTTGACTACGGCAGCATTATCATTAACAATACGGTAACTCCCATTTCAGTAGTTGCCGTTCCTTCGCACCCGGAATTCAAAAGCGGCGTTGTCAAAATATCGGTTAATTCTGAAGATTTCATAAACACCTACGACTTCATGTGGGGCTTGACCATAGAATCATTTAATATAACTGCTATGTTTGCAGATAACACATCGTTTTCAAATGACGCCATCGTGAAGATACAAGGATATATCGCTGGAGACGTCAATCTGGACGGCGGTGCAAATATTCTCGATCTGACCACCCTGGTAGATTATTTGTTCAGAGGCGGCTCTGAACCATTAATCCCTGAAACAAGCGATGTAGACAATTCCTGCGGAATAGCCAACATCATTGATCTAACATATTACGTTGATTTCCTCTTTAGAGGTGGACCACCACCTCTGCCGGGATGTTCAGAAAGTTAGTAAACAGCTAGCGGATACTGCTGTATAACTTATACCGGTCCATAGATAATCTATAGCTATGGCCTCTTAATTGAGGTCATAGCTATCATACTTACAGTCGGCCTGCGCCTGTATTAAGTGTTGCAAATATTAGCCGGTTTACTATATTTAGAATGTCTAAAATTACATCCAATTTCTTGTAATTCTCTAATCTCTTGGAGAGCGCTGATATGAGTTTCAAATCGTTAATACTTACAATTGCTATAGCCGCCTTCGTCTGTCACCCGTGTTTTGCTGACCCGGCAGATTCCCTGGTAAAAATTATTAAATGGCAACACCAGGACGGCGGCAACGGCCACACCTATGCTGTTTTGAAAATGACCCTGAACTGGACAGAGGCTGACGCATTAGTGCCCACATTGATTCGTGATGACTTGCCGGGTTACCTGGCGACTATTACAACCCCTCAAGAAAACGATTTTATCAGAAATCAGGTCCTCAATGATCTTCCTGACCAGCCCTCTCTCTTAGACCAATTCTACCTTGGCGGGATTTATGTCAACGGAACCTGGCTCTGGCAGCCGGATGATACAGTTGTCTATTTTAACTGGAACGCAGGCGAGCCCAATAATGTCGGAATAGAAACCGTCATGGCTGTCTGGGGCTACCATCAGCTGGAAGGAAGCGAAATAGCCGGACTGTGGAACAATACTCTGCCCGATGACAGCTTCAACCGATATGCCATTCAATGGTCAGTTGTTGAATGGGACGAACCCGACACAACCCAGAATTCTGCAGATAGCTTGGTAAAGATTACCAAGTGGGAAAAATCAGACGGCGGCAACGGCCACACTTATGCTATTTTGAAACAGATATTGATCTGGGATTCTGCCAATGTACTTGTTCCTACATTAGTACGATTTGGGGAACCGGGATACTTAGCGAGTATCACATCGCAGGAAGAAAATGACTTTATTCAGTTTCAGTTGCTTGAGGGTATGCCGCGACAATCATCAATAGCCGATCAGTATTTTACTGGCGGCATATATGAAAACAATGAATGGTTCTGGCAAACGGGAGAACCGTTTGACTATACCAATTGGGCACCTCCTGAGCCCAATAACATTGGCATTGAAATTGTAACATCAATCTGGGGATATGGTCATACAGATTCTCGGAAACCTGCAGGTAAATGGAATAACACACTTCCGAATCATAACGTTAACCCACATATACACCAATGGTCAGTAGTAGAATGGGACGAACCTGACACCACCAAGGCAGTGATGACCCCCGAGCTTATCTATACTGCCATGGCACATGCTATAGAGCCTTTATACGTTACAATATATTTAGGAAACCTTGAAGGCAGCCGTTCCGCTTCCAATGTTAATTTGACCAGCTTGAATATCAACGGAAGTTTTGCACCATCATCGACCTCGATTATTGCTTCGCACCCCCGGTTCAAAAGCGACGTTGTCGAAATACAAGTTGATGTCGCTTTGCTTCTTGCAGGCTACGGCCTGCTCTGGAATACGACAGAGCAAATTTTTACAGTCGAAGGCACTTTCGATGACGACACTCCATTTTCAAATGAGGCTTTATTTGCGGTTCGTGGGCACATTTCGGGCGATGTTAATCGCGACGGCTTCACTAATATCCGTGATCTGACTTATCTTGTAGATTATATATTCCGCGGCGGACCAGAACCTGAAATTTCTGAGACAAGTGATGTCAATGGTTCCTGCGGTAAAGCTAATATAGGCGATCTTACATATTTTGTTGACTATGTATTCCGAGGCGGGCCATCACCCGTACCAGGCTGTACTGAGAACTAAAAACAATTGCGTTAAGAAACCGATTATTTTTCTTGACGCAATAATTATCTATTATTATACTTTTTTCGCTTGCTTATTGAAGTCAAGATAAATTGCCGTTTCATAAGTTTAATTTATTGGGAGGTGCCACATTATGAGAAAAGCAGTAATCTTAATCGTCGTTTTGGCAGCAGCTATTTGCTCTTTGACACAAACAGCTCATTCAATTGATACCCTTATCAATGTTACCGTCTGGGACGAAGCCGAAGGCGGCAACGGACACACCTACGCTTTACTCAAAATGACTATTACCTGGGACTCGGCTCGTGTCATTGTACCGACTTTAACTATGGATAGCATGGCCGGGTATTTGGCTACT
>JADFLZ010000038.1 GCA_022564135.1 Candidatus Zixiibacteriota bacterium | reverse complement strand
TAAGCATAAAACAATAATGGCCGTGAAGCGGTTATTTTAGAATCGAGTTGTCTTAATGAACCGGCGGCACCGTTGCGCGAATTTGCCAGCGTCGTTTGATTATTTGCTCTTAGAGTTTGATTTAGTTTTTTAAAATCAGATTTGCGCATAATAACTTCACCACGTACTTCCAGCAGCGGATATTTTGAAGCACAAACGTCAGAGAGCCTCAAGGGGATTGTCTTAATAGTTCTCAAGTTCGGGGTGATGTTCTCGCCAGTAGAGCCATCGCCGCGAGTCAGGCCGGTTTCAAACAGGCCGTTGCGATATATCAGCTCAACAGCCAGGCCGTCGAGTTTTGGCTCTACAAAATATTCTATAGCCGTATCTGACTCCAGTCCCTCGCTGACCCGTTTGTCAAAGGCTGCGAACTCTTCGGCCGTAGTTACTTTCTGAAGCGACAGCATCGGAATTCTATGAGGCTGGTTCTCAAACTTTTTTGACAACTTAGAGCCGATGCGCTGTGAGGGGGAATCGGCGCTGACCAGTTCGGGATATTTCTTTTCCAAAGCAAGCAGCTGCTCAAAGAGTTTATCAAATTCGGCATCGGAAATTTCAGGAGAATCATCGACATGATATTTACGGTTGTGGAAATTTATTATTTCTTTTAGCTGCGTGGCTCGTTTTGAAATATTATCGGGAGCTTTGGGCATAGTCTCAATTAAGAACGGCTGCCTGAGTATGTCAAGAAGAGGCGGGCAGGTTGCTGCCGATGCTTTTATCCGGCTCTGTCGCGCTTTTCTTGCCGCCAAGCTGACGCCGGAATTCGGCAATCTTTTTGCCGCCGGTGTCGTCGACTATTTCATTTATCAGTATGCGGGTGGCCAGGTTGTTTTCTGAAACCTGAAGGATAATCGAATGTGACAGGTAATAGTTTTTTACAGGATTACTGTCTGAGAGTTTGATAAGAAGTTTCGCATAGTTTTTATCAGTAAACAACTGCGGTTCTTTTATTTTTTTTCTGAAATTCAGCCAGCGAATATCGGCCGGCTCAACCACTTCCGGCATCATAATTTCTTCGACAACCTGCCATCTGCGTTTGGGGCAGGCCAGTTCAAAAAAGAGCAGCCGTCCCTGGCGGTCGAGATCAAATCGTGAGATAGGGCTGTCTATAAACGAAAAGAATCTCTGGGAGCCAAAAATTCCGCCGAGTTGTACATAGAGAGCTTCTTCCTCAGTCTGATAAAAGCCGCAACCGTAGGGGATAGGCTGAATGGGAGTAGCGACAGAAACTTTTAACGACGATGACATCTAACCTATGTCTTTTAAGCGTTCTTTGGATTGTTCCGCTTCCAGCGTCTGGGGATAGTCATCAACGACCTGTTTGAAAGCTTTTTTGGCTTTATCCATTTTGCCCAGTTCCTGATGGCAGCGTCCTAATTTGTACAAGGCCCGGCCGCTATTGGCTGAACCCTTAAAGCTGTCAATCATGGTCTGGAACCAGTCAATGGCATCGACAAATTTCCCCAGGGAGTAGTAGCATTCGCCAATCCAGTAGTGGGCGTTTTCTGACGACGGATGACCTTTGCAATCTGCTAAGAATTTTTCAAACTCGCTGATAGACTTCTCATATTCACCCTGTCTTACCAGAATAAAGGCTTCGTCATAGGCGTTCTGGCAGTCTATTTGCGGCTTGGCAGGCATGGTGATCTGACCGGTGACTATGGTATCTGCCGTCTGCTCATCTGTTCCGGGAGACGATCTGATGACATGAGTAACTTTGCCCTGAGTGCTGACTTTTTTAAGCAAGTTCATCATCTCATTGTAGTTTTCCAGAAGCATTGCTATCTGGCGCTGAAGTTCTTCGGTAGTGTAGGAGACATCGTTACGGAATTTTTTATTCTCGCGGTCAAGCTTGACCATCAGGGAATCGACCCGTCTGATCATCGTCTGAGTTTCCTGATTTTCATCACTCAGCTGAGCGATATCAGCGCGGACTTCTTCAATCTGGTGAGGCGTAACACAGGAACCGGCTATAATTCCTATAAACAGAACCGCCATTATAAAAATGGCGGTTTCAGTTTTAGCTTTGCGGGTGTTCATATTCTTTATACCCGTGATTGCTACTGGCTGATGATTTTAAATTCACATCGCCTGTTTTTACCCCAGGCAGCTTCGCTGTGTCCGGCATCTACCGGTTTTTCCTTGCCGTAGCTGATTGTCGAAATCCTGGAAGCATCAATGCCCAGTCCAACCAGATAGTCTTTGCACGAAGTTGCCCGTTTTTCGCCCAGAGAGAGGTTGTACTCAACAGTGCCGCGTTCATCACAGTGTCCTTCGATCTTGACCATCACATCGGGGAACTGCATCAGCAGGTCATAGTTGGCGTCCAGACCTGATTTGGAATCGGAGCGCAGATTGGATTTGTCAAAGTCAAAATAGACAGTTTCAAACTGTGACTCCTGGATAATCTCCGGCGGTGCTTCTGGTTCTTCTTCAGTAACCGTATCTTCAGGGATTGCGGTAGTTGTATCAATATCAGTAGGGGGAGGATCTACGATCTTCGGTGGACCGCCGCAACTCATGCCTAGTGTCATCATAGAAATTGCCAGCAACATCATTAAGGTAATTTGTAAACGTTTCATAAATCTATATGCCTCCATACATAATTATTTATTCTCTGTAATCTGTTGAATAATCCACTGTTGAGCTTAAAAGGTCAATAATAAAACGGCCTAAATCTACTATTTTTGCGGTTTCTAATCAATTGGCCCCCAAACCGGATTAGTGCAGTTGCCTGTCCGGGTCAGCCGGCGCTGATGCCGGCCGGTGACATCCATAGTAAAAATGTCCGGTTTGCCCAATCTTGTCGAAGTAAACAGCAAATGCTTGCCATCCGGTGAAAAATGGGGGTTTTCGTTCATGCCGACCTCGGTCATTATGTGATAATCAATGCCGCTGGTGTCAATTGAAGCAATATCAAACCGGCCTCTTTTTGAACGGCTTACAAAAATTACGCGGTCGCCTCTGGTTGACCAGGAGGGGGAGTCGTTGTAGCGGCCTTCGTAAGTAAGTCGTCTCTGGCGGCGGCCATCTGAATCCATCATATAAACCTGTGGCCGGCCGGAGCGATCCGATGTGAAAGTTATATATTTGCCATTCGGCGACCAGGAGGGGGCGGTATCAATAGAGCGGTTATGGGTCAGCCGTCGCTTTATCCTGCCTTTCATATCCAGCACATAGATTTCCGAATTACCGTCTTTGGACAGCACACAGGCCAGTCTTTTGCCGTCAGGGGAAACCGAAGGAGCCGCAGCTAATCCGGGAAAATCGGTCAGTTTGGTCAGGCGGCCGCTGGCTATATTAACCTTAAACAATTTTGGGTCGGTTTCTAAATAACTGGTAAAGAAAATCTCTTTGCCGTCCGGTGAGAACGTGGGCGAGAGGTTGATTGAGCCGTTTTTGGTCAAAAGTCTTTCGTTGGCGCCGTCGTAATCGGCAATAGCTATTTCTTTGGCTTTGCCTATCTTCTTGACATAAGCGACCTTGGTCAGGAAAATTCCTTTTTCGCCGGTTAAGGTACGGACTATTTCATTTGAAATGCGGTGAGCCATATGCCGCCACTCGTCGCGGTGCACTTCAAAGCGTCCTTTGTCAATCCGGCGATAATTAAAAGTATAATAAAGTTTCCAGTAAACTCTCATATTTCTTTTACCGGGGAATTCGGCCTCAAGCTTTAAGACATAATCCGCCCCCAGTCTTTTCCAGCCGCGCAAATCCATTTCCAGAATCTCATAAGTTTTGATAAAGAAGCTGTCTATGGGCACTAAGTCAAAATCGGCGTAAAAATCTATGTCCCGTTTAACAATGCCGGTGACATAACGCATCAGCGAAGAATCTGTTTTATCAATGTACTCGTTGCCGACATATTTCATTTCGTCCACGCCGATTGGAGTCGGTTCGACATAGCCTGTTGTTATCGTATCAAAATAAACATTGCGGACTTTGTCACTTTGGGCGAACAGGGAAGAAGTACAAATCAAGAATGTAAGCAGCACCAATAAATGCTTCAGTTTAGAAAATTTAATCATTGTATGTTCCTAATAGGGGTCATATGCCATGGGAAGCGTTATGCCAATTATTTCCTCGCCAAAACTGCGAGGCAATGGCGGAAACGGGGCTGAGCGATTTATAGCCAGCAGGCAGGCCTCGTCGAATCGCTCGATACCGGAAGACTCTTCAACTCTGACAAGTACAACTCTGCCGGACTGAATGACTTCAAAATAGATTACCGCAGTGATAATAGCATCTGACGAAATCGGGCTGCGAAAGTTTGAATGAATTTTACTAAAAGCCAAATCGAACCAGTAGGGATAGTGAAACGCTTTGTTATCAACTGTTGCACCGGCAAACATTGCACCAGAACGAGTAGTTTTTGACTCAATTTCTTTTTCTTTTGGTTCTTCCGTTTGGGAGGCTTGCGGCTGGGTTTTGGTTGCAGGCTTTTCTTTTTTGGGAGGCTTTGGTTTCGGTTTTTCTTTTAGTTCTTTTTTGTCTTCAATAGTGCGCGGATCCGACAGCGGAATATCAGGAATTTCTTCCACACTAATTGCCGCTGGAGTTGCTGGAGGATTAACAGGCTCGGGTTCTTTGACTTTGAACTCAGGCAATGATTTGATAGTTACTCTTATGATATCAGTCTCATCCATTTTTTTGTTAAAGTCAAACGGTGAGGTTATCAAGGCTCCGCCAAAAAACATAACATGTAAAATGACCGAGTATAAGATTCCTTTGGACATTAGAATCTATTTCTTGTATTTTGAAGATTCTTCAATTTTTGCGGTAACCAGGCCGATTTCTTCGATGCCCATCTCCTTTAGTCGGCTAATTACACCGATAGCGGTTCCATATGATACTGCCGAATCGCCGCGAAGATATACTGTAGAGGTACCTTTGATGCTCATCACTTCTTCCAGATCAGCTTCGAAATTTTCAAGGCGCGACCAGACATCGTTAATGTAAATGCCTCCCTTGGCGTCAATGGTAATTACAATTCCTTCAACTTCTTCTTCGATAACGGCTGCCCGTGTCTTAGGCAGTTCTACTTCGATTCCGGATTGCAAGAGCGGCGCGGAAATCATAAAGATTATGAGAAGTACCAGCACCACATCGACTAAGTTGGCGATATTAATATCGGCCATAGCGCCGTAGGTTCTTTTTTTCGGCCGCCGCACTATATGTTTTCCTTTTTAGCGCGGCTGATAAAGAGCAGTATGAAGTTGGTGCAGTCATCGTTTAAGTATTTCATTTTATTATTAGCCCAGTTAAAGCCTATTACAGCCGGAATGGCTGCGCCCAGGCCTACAATCGTGGCCAATAAAGCTTCGGCGATTCCGGGAGCAACAACAGCCAGCGAGGCCGAACCTCTTTCACCGATTTGCCAAAACGAATCCATAATTCCTACAACCGTTCCCAATAGTCCCATAAAAGGGGCAGTATTGCCGGTGGTAGCCAGAAAGACAATCTGTTGTTCAAGTTTGCCCAGCCCTTCACTCATAGCTCTTTCCATCGCCATTTCTACAATCTCATATTCTCTTTCTTCCAAAGGATGTAAAGATTGCTGCAGCTCGCCGCCTTGATTCTTAATCTGGCTCAGCTCAGCCAGTTCTTTGATGCCGGCGCTGTAGATGCTGGCAAGCGGGGAATCGCCGTAAGTCTTTGCCTGCCCTATTGATTCGGATATTTTTTTGGAGCGCTTAAAGTGGGCTAAGAATTGCCCGGTCTGAAGCCCTACTTTTTTAAACTGCTTCCACTTATTGAAAATTATAGCCCAGGAGGCCATAGACATAAATACAAGCACCAGCAAAATAAACAGCCCAAATCCGGAGGTGGTAGCGACTATTTCCCATAAAGACCCTGAAAATATCGCCGGAAGTATCAAATTTGTCATATCAGTTTTACAATATCCTTCGGTTTTAGTTACAATTAAACTTTAAAAAAACTCTGGCCAAATTCCTTTTATAAAGGGAGCCAAGCTACCCTGACATAGCCGCACAATCAACTAAAACAGGGGGAAACGGTCAAAAGAGGAAGTTTCCAGATAAAACTTGACCTTTAGCAGTTTCTGTTGGACTTTTGTCTATCAGAAACGTAAATAGCATTTCTAATAATAATCTTGAAGGAGGGATTTTATGAAGAAACTACTGGCAACTACTCTTGCTCTATTATTTATGTCAATGCTGGTATTTGGCTGTTCGAAGGAAGGTACCAAAGACGACACCACCAAAGAGCCGGCCGCAACTCAGGAAGCTGAAGCTCAGGACACAACTGCTATGGATTCTGCCGCGCCTGCCGAAGAGGCCGGAACAGATGATGCTGCAGATGGAGCCGAAGCTGAAGCCGAAGCTGAAGCTGCAGATGAAGCCGAAGCTGAAGCCGAAGGCGGCGGCGAATAGGCGAGTAAACAACTCTGTAATTGACACAAAAAAGCCTCACCGATTAATTATCGGGGAGGCTTTTTCTTGAATATCTATTATTTTTTTTAAGCTAATCTTCAATCATTTCAACATTGGCTCTGGGAACGATAGCTTTGCTGCCGTCTTCGAACTCAACTTCCAGAACGCGTGCTTTGGATTCTGATTCCAGCGTGTGCAGCGGTGACGGCAGGTCTGTTACTTTACCAAGTCTGCCAAAATAAGGATGGCGTATAACGCGAATTGGCGAACCTATGGCAAGTCCCATGACTTCGGTAGGACCAGTATCCTCAACATGACCCTGCTCGGCACGGGGGATGACAACTTCGGGGCGTATCACTCCGGCTCTGATCTGGGTAGCGCCGTTGATACAGGCCATCTGACCTTCGTGACTTTTTAAGAGATCAAAAGTTTTACCGGCCATATCGATTTTTCCAAAGCCTTCGGAAACAACCAGAGTTATGCCTTTATCTTCAGAGCCGGTAATGGCTACACCAATATCGTAACCCAAAAAGTCGCGCAAATCTTTATCATCAAAGCCGCCGACGACAATTCCTTTGGCCTTTACTTTAATTGCTTTTTCGAGTGCTAAAGCGGTCACCAGTGAACCACCCACAATAACCTGCCCGGCCATATCTTCTGTAATTAAGTCATCGGTCAAGACGGCGCTGTTATCTGAAACTGCAATTCGCAAATTGCCGTAGGTCTCACCGCCAATGCCAAATATGCCCTGAACAAAAGCCCCATGACAGGCCACCACTACACCTTCGCCCGGAAACACCTCAACAACCTCACCACTCAAATATGCTCTGACCTGAACAGGATTAGGTTTGCCCCGCTGCAATACCTGACCGGTAATGTGGGAAATTGATTCTATGGTACCGTCGATAGTAGCGTTGCAGGCTTTATTAAAAAACTTTATAAAAGATGTCTTAAGAGCAATCTGCTCGCCTTCGGTTATGGCTTCACCTTCTTTTTTGGACATAGCCATTTCGAGGTCTTCCGGGGGCAGCCCCAGAATATTGGCCACATTTAAGGGCACCACGTTGCCCGGCAGATAAGTTTCGGCGACGACATCATCGGGCTGGACTTTGTCACCAACTTTGACTTTGACTTCGCCCTTAAGCGGCAGGATTCTGTCTTTCTTGATAAGATAATTACTGGTTACTTTTAAACCTGGTGTATAGGCGTGACCCAATTTTATTTCCTCTGGTAACTTTTAAGTTATTCTTCTTTTCTTCTGGCAGCCATTTTCATGCGTACTATTATGACAATAATAATTAGTAACGCAGCTGCTGCGGTAATCATGATAGTGCTGGAAATGTTCGCGTCGTCATCTAAGTCGGCGACTTTTAGTTCTTCGGTCGGCAGAGCCTGATTAACGTTTTCTGTTGAAAATGAGCTGACGATATTCTTGATAACTTCCTTGCTCGATTCAAAAGTTTCATGCGGAGCAAAAAAGTAAAATTCGGCTACACCTTTATCGTACATCTTTTTAATAAAAACGCTGCGCTTAATTATTTCTATACCCTGAGTCAGGTCGCTCTGGATGAAAATTATCTTATTTTCTGTGTCGTAAACCGGAACCATCGAGTTAGTATCCGCCAGCTGGTCCCAGGCTGATGTTCTCAGAAGTTTCTGGCCGAGTTCCGTCTCAACCGCTTCAACAATAGAGTCTTCTTGATATTCATAGAGCCATTCTAAAGTGTCGAGTTTTAGAATAAGATATTCGCCGGCGAAAAACGGTGAAGATTCAGCCGGGGCGAAGACTGCTTCGTACTCCATTGAAGAAATATCTGTCGCCGAGCGGCTTAAAAACAGGTCGGCGGTATTGAAATCAATTTGAATCCAGTTTTCGGGATATTCAAAATAAAAGCCGCCTTTAAAACTAACATATGTTTCGGCTGATAGATTGACCGTCGCCAGAAACAAAATTGCAATGACAATTTTTTTCATAATTACATTCCGGGATAAATATCGAGTTCCTTCATCCACTCTTTTAAGTAGGAGACTCTCTCTTTTTCAGCAAGGGTAGAAAGGTCAAAGGGCCGGCCGCGACCATCAAGAATGATGCCGACTACACCGCCGTTTAGTTCTACTTGGACTTTAGCACCTTTGCCGGCTCCAAGGTCAAAATGTTTTTCCGGTTCTAATACTGCCTTGGCTTTCAGCGGCAGGCCGTCATCTCCAAGACCCAGCTCAAATTTTTTCATTTCCAGATGATTTAATGTTCCGCTTTTAGTGCCACCGGGCAGTTCAATGCTGTATTTCATGACCGGGCCGCCCTTTTTACTTTTCCCCGAGGGGCAAATGCAGGTGCCCAGATGAATCAGGCAGTCTTTATCAAATACTTCGGTAGCAGCTTTAGGCTGAACTTCCGCTAAAACTCCCAGCTGCGGCATCATGAAAATTGAATCTACTGCCAGCCGGGTGATACCCTCCGGCAGGAAAGCATCAATCATCATAAAAGCAGCCTGCTGTCTGCGGGGAGCGTGCGAAAGCACACCGCCGGAACCAATTAACATATCCAGTGACAGCATATTGACGATCGAATCGCCCGAAGATTTTTGGTCAAAGGCGTCGGCGATTGTTCTTTGCTGTTGTACGCCTTTTAGGGTAGTTGCAAAACTTTTGTGCTGGATAAACGCCAGCCTGAGAGCTTCTTTGGCAATTGCCTGTTCAAAAATAAGTTCTTCGAGCGACTGCGGTATAGTAGTCGGACGAACCATTTTGTTTTTGACACGGTTGCGCAGATCGCGCTCATCCATTTCAAAAGGCACCCAGCGCATGACCATCGGCACCGTAGCCTCGGCAAAGACGTTCGAAATAGAATACGACATGCCTAAGTTGGCAGAGACGGTGCGGTTAAAAACCGGCTTGCCCCCTTCGGGACGAAAGACCGAGAAAACATCAGTGGTGGCGCCGCCAATATCCACGCCAATAGCTTCAATATTGTACTGGTCGGCGATAGTCTGAATAATAAGCCCGACCGCACCCGGCGTGGGCATGATGGGAGCGTCGGTCCAGGCCATCAGTTTTTTGTAACCCGGTGCCTGAGCCATAACGTGCTCCATAAAAAGTTCATGAATTTCTTCACGGGCCGGACCCAGATTTTCTCTTTCTAAAACTGGCCGCAGATTATCAACCGTTTTCAAATCGACTTTATCTTTGAGAACTTCGGCAACTGCCCCGGCTGCATCTTTATTGCCGGCAAAAATTACCGGAAGCTTATATGACGAACCGAGTCGGGGACGAGGGTCCGCCGCTGCTATAAGTTCAGCCAGTTCCACAACGTGAGTGGTGGTGCCGCCGTCGATACCGCCGGAGAGTAAAATCATATCTGGCCTGAGATGCCTGATTCGTTCTATCTGCTGATGCGGCAGCCGTTTATCGTTTGAGGCTATCACATCCATTACAATTGCCCCGGCTCCCAATGCCGCCCGCTCGGCAGATTCGGCAGTCATCGAGCGCACAACTCCGGCAACCATCATCTGCAGTCCGCCTCCGGCTGATGAGGTCGATATGTACACATCTGTGCCAATTTTGCCATTGGCAGGAGAAATAAATTTGCTGTTTTCGTCAAGAATCTTACGGCCGGTCAGTTCTTCTAGCTCAGCCACGGCGTTAAGCACTCCCATGGTAACGTCTTCAAATGGCGCTTCTACGGTAGTAGGTGCTTCGCCTCGGGAAACTAAGCGGTACTCGCCATTGGTGAATTCTATTAATATAGCTTTGGTGGTGGTGGAGCCGCAGTCGGTAGCTACTATTACTTTAATATCTTCAGGATTATCGAACTTTGCCATCAATCTCTTTCTCTATCGTTATATTCAAAAGCAGGCCAAGCCCGCCATTTCAACCAAAGACGACTTATATAACACAACTTGCCCGTCTTGTAAAGCGCCCTGCGGCAAGGAAATAGTAGCATAGCAGGCAATGCGACAAAGCAGGGCTGCAATCTTCTGATTTTCTTTTTCCTTGACTTAAATTTCAGCTGTCTCTTTATTGGCGAATTATATTTGGCGGCCGAATGACAGGTTGGATTCGCCGCACTGCATTTTTGAGTATTAAACGAAAGCAAAGAATAAGATATATTTGACAGATCAGCGGTAGGGTTCGTTCAAGTTAAAAGGCCGCTGATGATTAGCAAAACATATTAGGAATCTTAGAGGAAAGAGAATTTGCGGTTATCTTCTCCAAATCTTGCTCATAATTGCTCGAAAATCGCCTTATTCACGCTATCTCTTTTATTAATCAGTTTAAATGTTTCGACAGCACAGGATGCAGAAACAGCTGCTGATACCGCTGTCGCTGCCGAACAAGCCGCAGAGTCAGCCAATATAGCTCCACTTCCTGCTTCTAATATAAAGGCAATAGACCTGCCCAATGATAATGGCGGGGCAGTTTTAATCAGCTGGGAATTGTCTCCCGATGACGACGGCAACGGCAAAGTATCCGGCTATCTGGTTCAACGCTCAGAATCCAAAGACGGCCCTTTTGAAAAAGCCGGTAATGCTGTCCGCGGCGCTACAAAATTTACAGACAATAAAACTAATGATGACAAAGTTTATTTCTATAAAGTAGAGGCCTATTT
>JADFLZ010000385.1 GCA_022564135.1 Candidatus Zixiibacteriota bacterium | reverse complement strand
TGACTTTGACTGCTTAAATATGTATTGTATGGAGACTTAAAACACTATATATTTTAAGAAATTGATAATGCCCCGAGGGGTTATTATGTTTGCCCTGAAAAGCAGCCTTAGTTTCATTTCACCGCCATTTCAGCTCACGAGGCAGGCAGTAATTGCCTATCCGACAAACCGCTTGGTTTAGGACTTATGAGAAAGATCATATTTTATAAAATCACACTAATCCTCTTCAGTAGTACCGCCCTGCTGCTGCAAGTTTCAAATGCATCAGCGTCAGACCCCGATGATATCTACTGGGACGTTTCTATTTCTACTCCTGCCAACGGACTTAATGGGGAAGTTCTTGCTTTAACCGTTTACGATGGCAAACTGATTGCGGGCGGAAGCTTTACTCTTGTCGGTCAAGATACAGTCAATTACATAGCTGCCTGGGACGGATCTACCTGGTCTGCTTTGGGAACAGGAATGAACGGCAGGGTTAGCGCTCTCACCGTTTATGGCGGCCAACTGGTAGCTGGTGGCAGATTTGATACTGCTGGTGGAGTTACTGCCGAATTCACCGCTTCCTGGGACGGATCTTCCTGGTCTGCCTTGGGAACGGGGATCGACATAGATTCAAATTCATTAGGACAAAATGTTGAAGACTTAGCCGTTTATAATAACAATCTAATTGCGGCAGTGTCTTGGTGTTTCGGGTTCGAAAGTTGTGGAGGTACCTTAGCTTCGTGGGACGATTCGACCTGGTCAGACCTGGGACTCGGGATACATGATTCACCGACAGACTTAACAGTTTATGACAACAAACTGATTGTAACGGGGTTTAGACTCTATGGAATTTATATCCCTTTTATGGCTTCTTGGAATGGTTCATCCTTGTCAACAATGGGATCGATCGGTGACATCAGAGACCTCACTGTTTATGACAGTAAGCTGATAGCGGGTGGACTCTATACAACTGTTGCAGAGGGGAATATTGCTTCATGGGACGGCGCCTCCTGGTCGGCATTGGGAACGGGAGTGGACAAATGGATTAATGCACTAGCCGTTTATGAAAACAAGTTGATATCAGCGGGACGCTTCAATACTGCGGGAGGAATACCTGCCAAGAGTATTGCTTCCTGGAATGGCTTTTCATGGTCGGCCTTAGGTTCTGGGATGAGTGGCGATGTCCGTACTCTGACCGTTTATGATAGCGGTCTGATCGTGGGAGGAAACATTAACCATGCAGGAGGTAAGCCTTGCGCGTATTTGGCGCGCTGGACAAAGGTCGGATGCTGTATCGGCAGCCGAGGTGATCTAAACAACGACGGAGATGATGCCAATGTTTTGGATTTAACTTTCCTGGTAGATTATATCTTTCGCGGCAGTGGAGATTCTGGACCCTGCGACGAGGAAAGTGATGTCAATAGGGATGACAATTCAGCAGACATTTTAGATTTAACATATCTGGTTGATTTCATATTCAGAGGAGGCCCGGTACCGCCCGGCTGTTGAGGGAAAACGCTCTATCCTCCACAAATTCCCCACCAAATCTCCCCAAAATACCAACAGACCTTTTAGAACAAAGGCCTATAACTATGTCCACAAGTGAAAAACAATTAATAGCAAACCGGCAAAATGCCCAAAAGTCTACCGGACCCAAAACCGAAGCCGGCAAGAAGAAATCCAGCCAGAATGCCGTCAAACACGGCCTCCACAGCTACCAAATCGCCATCAATTCCCCCCGCCTAAAAGAAGACGCCACCGAATACGAAACCCTCGTGGCCTCTCTTATCGATGAGCAACAGCCCCGCTCTCCCCTGCAGGAACACTTAGTTTACAAAATCGCCAACTGTATGTGGCGTTACCGCCGCCTAATCGCGGCCGAAACCGCCGAAATCAACAAACAGCTCCAGCCCCACGACACTTTCTTAATCGACAAAGAAGATTACTTTGAGCATTTTGAAAACTCCGGTGAACTCGAAGACCTGCTCAACTCAAGAACAATCCCAACTGGAGAGACCGCAAATCGTTTCCTCCGCTACGAATGGCGCCTGAATCGTGAACTCCACCACGCTTACACACTATTGCGCCTGCTCAAAATAATGGAAAAAGTCGAAGCGAAATCAGAAAACGCCCTCACCGACTTGACCCAAACCGAGCCCAAGAGGCGAAGCGTCGCAGTCCCGCGGGGTGCCCTGAGCGTGCTTTAGTCCCAAATCCGACTTGTCGGATGGGGGTCGAAGAGCCGACCGAATCGGATTCACCACAAAAACACTACAACCAGAAGCAAATATGACAAAACGAACCCAAACGTACTCGCAGGTCCGTGGACCATTTAAGAGGAAACAGTCATTGCGAGGAGGAGCGATTTTAATCGGGACGACGCGGCAATCTCTAAAGATGTCAGGACCGCGCCAAGGAGGCGGGTACTGACCTACAGGAGCTTAGAACCCGTAGGGGTTGAATATATTCAACCCTTTCGAAATTTGGGGAACTGGATTCCCGACAACGAACCTCGGGAATGACAAAGCGATTTCGTGGGCGGCAGATGCCCTCATCTGCCCCATCTGCACCCAGGTGGCCCACCCCACGGGACTTTGCCTTTTAGGTGGGTTCCAGTCAGACCTATCTGGCGTATTCGGTGGCGCGGGTCTCTCGAATGACCGTGACTTTTATTTGCCCCGGATACTGCATCTCACTTTCGATTTTCTCGGCAATATCGCTGGCCAGAATTTCTGCAGCCAGATCATCGAGTTCGTGATTTTCTACTATGACGCGAATTTCACGGCCGGCCTGAATAGCATAGGCTTTGGCCACGCCTTTGAAACTGTCGGCCAGTTCTTCGAGCTGTTTCAGACGCTTGATATAAGCTTCCAGCGGCTCTCGGCGGGCGCCCGGTCTGG
>JADFLZ010000037.1 GCA_022564135.1 Candidatus Zixiibacteriota bacterium | reverse complement strand
CTTTAGTCGCGGGTGGCCCGTCCCACGGGACTTTGCCATTCATGGTGGGTTCCTGTGTGATCGCATTAACCACCCTTTGACTCCCTCGACGAGTACACGGGACCTTGTCCGCACAGGGTGACTTTCGTGGGCGGCCGCAGAGCGTGTCCCCAGCTGCCCCATTATCGCACTAAACAAAATCATTACCTCGACCGTCTCTCTCTTGCAGGAAGAAACGAGCAATAAATTTGTAATCCATAAAAGGAAAGGGGTCGGTTATGGATTCATCAAATAACCCATTGTACACTCCCTACGGGGCGTACGAACTCAAAGCCAAATACCAGCGAAATATGATAATCAGCAATGCTGTCGTCACTACCTTTATTGCAGCGATAGTTGCCGTTTCGATGCTCGTATCAGGTGAAAATGCAAAAGCTCAACCGAAACACGACAAAAAACCTATAGAACTCTTATTCAAATTTGAACCGATCTCAATTAAGAGAACACCACTGCCAACTACCGCTGTTAAACCACCTGAGAGACCAAATATAGAAGTCGGAATTCTGGTGCCGGTGCCGGACGAAGAATACTTCGAAGATGAAATCGAAATGGAAACAACCGATTCGTTTTACTCCGATAACGAAATCGAGTCTGGCCCGTTCGATAACGGCACCGGTTTCGGAGATGGTTTAGAAGGGAACTCCAATGGCCAAGGCGATATGCCCGGGGTCAATAAGTTCGTAGTAGTCGACAGACTTCCCGAAGTCATTAAGTTAATCAAGCCAAAATACCCGCGACTGGCAAAACAAGCCGGGCTGGAAGGAACTGTCTGGATTGCAGCCCTTATTGATATCAATGGCAGCGTTATAGATGCCAGAATTTATAAGTCATCCAACGTGGATATTCTCGATGAAGCTGTTCTTGAAGTTGTCTACAAGAACATATTCCGTCCGGCCATTAAAAATAACCAGCCAATTAAACTCTGGGTTTCTTATAAAGTCGAATTTGTACTGTACAAATAGAACTTAACGGGTGGACAAGTGCCCACTTGATTTCATTCAGCAATTCCGCCATATTCTGACATTCAGAATTTTTAAAGGGTTGTATGCGTTATGAAATCAAGACTACTAACAACTTGCTTACTGACGATTGTCTGTCTGATAATGGCATCATGCGGATCATTGGATCCGGATTCTCCATCGAACGTGACTCTATTAGTTACTCCTAAAGTAACGGGCATTCAATTAACAGACGAAACCGGTACAGAAATCGGCTCTTGGGGAACACCAAAAAGTGACCTTTTACTCTTCCCCAACCCGACCGCTGCTAATATGTCTATAGTACTCCAACTAGGCAAAGACACCTCTGGTTTTGTTGCAATTTGGGCATTGAATGCACTGGGTCCCTTCGAAGAGGAAAATAATTTTAGCTACGGGGGCGGAGCGAATGTTTATATTGCAGGTCCAAGCCCTGCGATTAATCTATTTGAGGGCATTCTGTTGGATGGAACTCATACAATATTTCTGGATCTTGCAGATCTCCCCGGCGGATTCTATACTGTCTATTTATCCATAGGCGGTAACCTACAAGCGGCCGACATTTTCATTGCTCGCAATTTCGAAGATATTCCTTATTACTTAAAAGAACTTATGGGAAGTCCATAATCTTAATTTTACAATGGAGAGCGCAATGAATCGAATGACAATTTGTAAGGTCTTAGTCTTTTTAACTATTATGATGACTTTTGCAGTACCAGCAATTACAGCACAAGAAACCGATACAACTACAAATAACGGTAAAAAATTCGGTATATCCGTTGCACTTCAGACCGAACAGCTTGACATTACCTTTCCCATCTGGCCCGGCAGCAGTATTGTCATAATTCCTTCGATAAGTATTGTCAGTGTGAGCGATGTTGCTACAGATTTTGGTTTTGGTCTGGGCTTGAGATACAACCTCAATACTACCGAAGCTGTGCCGTATATCGGGATTAGGTTTGTAGCTTTGAATCTGCTACCCAAAAACGGTGATTCGATTACTGATCTGGTATTTGGCCTGTTTTCCGGAGGTGAATATTTCTTCAGCGACCATTTTAGCCTAAGCGTTGAAGCTCAGTTAAACTATGCCAAGTCTGATGAATTCTCCACCCGATTTGGCAATCCAGACGGGACTAATGTAAATACGGCAACTGTGGCTTTAGCGACGTTTTATTTCTAAGCGAACTCCGTCATTGCGAACCCTGATGAAATCAGGGTGTGGCAATCTCGCCGGGTGGCCCACCCTTCGACAAGCTCAGGGCGACGCCTTTTAGGTGGTTTCCAGTTTTTGTGGGCGGCAGACGCCCTCGTCTGCCCCTCTTGCCTATGACCTATGGTGGGTTCCAGTGTGATCGCATTAACCACCCTTCGACAGGCTCAGGGTGACTTTGTTGGGTGGCCCACCTTTTAGGTGGGTTCCTGCCTGTCCTGAGCCTGCCCATAATCGCTTATAATCGAAAAAATCTCATATAAATCAGAAAAATATGCTCGAGTACGGGAACTTTTCCGCTTTTTGTGCGTAATAGTGTATATATTAGCAAAGGAGATTCTTGACACAAACATATAGCCGGATATAATTCTATGAACAACAAAACATTAGATGAAATGGACAAGAAAATCCTGATAGTTCTTCAGGAAGATGCCCGCATGCCCAACAAGGAGATTTCCAACCGGGTCGGTCTGGTGCCCTCGGCAACCTCCGAGAGACTGCGCAAGCTCCTGGAGCGCGGCTATATCAAGTCATTTGAAACACGGCTGGATACTGAAAAAATTGGCTATGGCCTGGTCGCTTTCGTATTTGTCAAGACCAGCGAACTGGCCCACGGCTCACATATCGGCGAAAAACTGGCCAAAGTGCCCGAAGCTCAGGAAGTCTTTAATGTCGCCGGAGAAGATTGCTATCTGGTCAAGATCCGCACCAAAAACACCAGTTCATTGGGCCGGATTTTAAGAGAAAAAATCGGAATTATTCCTGAAGTCCTTTCGACCCGCAGTACTATTGTAATGGAATCCTATAAAGAAACCTGTGCCATTCCCATCGACTTAAACGGCGACAGCACTGAGACGGTAGCCTAAGCCTGTGCCCAACGCAACCCGCTTAAACATCGTACTTGGCTTCGCGGCCATCTATATCATCTGGGGCTCTACTTATCTGGCCATCGGCTGGGGAGTAGAGACTATGCCGCCATTTATAATGGCCGGTGTCAGGTTTTTGATAGGGGGCGGAATTTTATATTGGTGGGCCATAGCCAGAGGCGCCGAACATCCGCAGAAAAATCACTGGCTGACTACCGGTATGATAGGGCTGCTGCTGACTGTCAGCGGTGTCGGACTGGTCACCTGGGCAGAGAAAACAGTACCCACCGGCATAACCGCTCTGATGATAGCCATGGTGCCGATGTGGATTGTCCTGATTGACTGGCTCAGACCAAACGGTACCAGACCGGGCGCGATAGCTATTTTTGGAGTGCTGCTGGGCTTTGGCGGTGTGGCTTTCCTGATAAACCCAACCGATATCGGCGGACTTTCTGAAATCGACCATCTCGGCGCATTTCTGATTGCCGTAGCCTGTTTTTCCTGGGCGCTCGGCTCGGTTTACTCCCGATATGCCGCTCAGCCCAAATCGCAGGCGCTCTCAGCCGGCATGCAGATGATAACCGGCGGTGCGGTCCTGATAATATTAGCTGTGCTGACAGGCGAACATAACCAGATTGACCTGGCCGCTATATCAGCCAAATCTCTGTGGTCACTGGTCTATCTGTTTACGATTGGTTCATTTACCTATGCCGTTTACATCTGGCTGATGAAAGCCTCCACCCCGGCGCGAGTTTCGACTTACGCTTATGTCAATCCGATAATCGCACTTTTCTTGGGCAGCCTCTTAAACGGCGAAGCACTCAGCAACTGGGCGCTGGGCTGTTCGGTTGTCATAATTCTGGCCGTGGTCTTGATAATATCTACCAAAGCGCGCGCCCAAAAGATTGATATGGGCCACACTAACGAAGATGCTGTCAAGGCAAGTGACTCAGAGCAAATTGCTAAAGACAGCTCTGAGCCTGCTGCCGAATGCTGTTAAGCTGACGTGTTGCGGCGGGCATCAATAAACGATTTCACACCAATCAGCAGAAAAATCAGAGATAAAATAGCCGTCACCGACTTGCCGATGACCGCGCCGGAACGGGTTACTTCTCCGCCACCTATCAAAGTAATCAGAGACGGCAAGGCAGTCGCCGTTCCCAGTAATCCTAAAAGACCAAAGACTAAGGCAATGTGCATAAAAAGTTTTCGTCTGCTTTCTTTCTGGGCCAAAACACCACAGACTAAAATAATTATGCCCAAAAATGCCGGAATAAGCGCGGTAACACTGATCATACCGCTCATAAAATATCCGGTCACTCCTAGTATTATTAGCAGCGCCCCATATACTACTGTTACGCAAGGAAGATTCACTTTTACCCTCTTTCCATTAAGTATATTTGCCGCTCAAGGTAAGTAACCTGGCGATTTCCACAAGTTTGAAAAAACAGAATTAATGCCGTCGTCAGGCAGCGCTGTTGCCAGATAGTCGTCTTTTGGTTATAAAGATGATAACAAAAGTTCGGGCTATTCAACGAATTACTTGAAAGGTAGGCAGTATGTCTAACAAGGCCAAAATAATTGCTTTCGCAGGGAGCACCCGCAAAGAATCTAATAACAAAAAGCTGGTAAAAATCGCAGCCGAAGGGGCCAAAGAAGCCAATGCCGAAGTTATATATATCGATTTGGAAGATTACCCGCTTCCTCTTTTTGATGAAGACTTAGAGAAAAGGGAGGGACTTCCGGAAAATGGAAGAAAACTTAAAGATTTGTTTCTTGAGCATAACGGCCTGTTAATTTCATCGCCGGAATACAACAGCTCTTTTTCCGGAGTTTTTAAGAACACTATTGACTGGCTGTCACGCCCGGTTGAAGGATTCCCGCCGCTGGAATGTTTTGCTGATAAAGTAGCCGTACTTATGGCGGCCTCGCCCGGTTCACTGGGGGGACTTCGCGGACTTGTTCATGTTCGTTCGCTGCTTGGTAACATAAAAGTGACTGTTCTGCCTGACCAGATTGCGCTGATTTCTGCCGGCAGCGCTTTTGAAAACGAGACCACCCTTAAAGACGCCAAGATGCATGACAGAATAAAAGAGCTGGGTAAAAAGCTGACTGAAACTATAAACAAGTTGAATTCTTAAAATTAAAAAAAATGACAGATTCTAATAACTACCGCGAGCATTTTGATTCATTAAAAGACTGCCACTATCTCATTTCCAATTCTTTGGGAGCCATGCCCAACAGCGCCAGAGAGTGGTCTGAAAAATATCTGAATATCTGGCAGAGCCGAGGTGTTCGCTGCTGGGAAGAAGAATGGTGGGGACTGGGAAAAACAGCAGGGAATAAAATCGGCTCACTCTTAAATGCGGAGAGTGACTCTGTCACCATGCAGGCCAATGTTACTTCGGCGCAGGCGGTTGTACTGTCATCTTTTGATTTTTCAAAAAAGAGAAATAAAGTCGTCATGGTGGAGCAGGAATTTCCATCGCTGTTATATCTTTATCGCAACTGGCTTGAGAATAACGGCAAGCTCGAAATCGTAGCCTGCCCTGATGGTATGACAGTCCCCACTGAAAAACTTCTTGAAGAAATCGATGAATCGACGAGACTTGTTTCAATTTCTCATGTTCTTTTTCGTTCATCGTATATTGTCAATGTCGAGGCAATAATAGAAAAGGCGCATGCTGTTGGCGCCTTGGTTCTTCTGGATATCTACCAGTCGATCGGCACAGTTCCCATAGACCTGCAAAAATTAAATGCCGATTTTGCAGTGGGCGGCTGCTTAAAATGGCTCTGCGGCGGACCGGGCGCTTGTTTTTTATATGTCAGACCGGACATTAGACAAAGCTTGAAACCAAAACTGACCGGCTGGCTGGCCCACAAAAACCCGTTTGCTTTTGACAGCTCTGCTATAGAGTATGCCACGGATTCCTATCGTTTTATGTCGGGCACTCCGGCCATACCGGCGCTTTACACCTGTCAGGCAGGGCTCGAAATAATAGCAGAAATTGGCCTTGATAATATAAGAAAGCGCTCAATCGAAATGACCGGCAAATTAATCAGCTTCGCTAATGAAAAAGGCTGGCCGCTTAAGACTCCTGAAAAAGAAAGTGAACGCGCCGGCACAGTCAGCTTTAATATTCCGGAAGCTCAGGCGATCGAAAGAGAGCTATTAAAAAGAAATTACTTAGTCGACTACCGGCCCAAGGCCGGGCTGCGCGTTTCGCCGCACTTTTATAATACCGATGCAGAGTTGGATGATCTGCTTTCGGCTATTTCTGAATTTGTTTCTTAACTTTCGTTTTCTTCAGCAGGCTCTTCTCTTTTTTCTTTTCTGCCAGTCCAGAAGAAAAAACCGAATATAATTAACAGATAGAGCGAAGTACTTAAAGTAATAAGCTTGCCGGTGGCGTACCGCTCTGATTCAAAAATCATGGTAACTTGTCTGGCTCCGGCCGGAATCGCGACCGCCCGGAAAGAGCCGTCTGCCCGGAGCAATTTTGCCGGTTGACCATCGACAAATACATGCCAGCCGTCGTAGTAATTTTCAGTCATAACCAGAATGCGGTTGGCTGTACAGTTAAGGCCGATCAATATCGAATCAAATTGGTGCTCAATTATCCAGACAGAATCGGTTAACATACTGTCAGAAGATATTTCAAGAGGTGGTTCTTCTTCGAGATAAACTAACTGGCCCAAATCATAGCCACCCTGCAAAACTTCAGTGACAATCTGCTTGCGCTCGCTTATTACCCGGTACTGGTTGACCAGAAAAACGCGATCCAGAGCGTTTTCATTTTTCATAATTTTAACACTGCCAAACGAGACTTCATCTGTAACCGGTTTTTCTCCCAGAAAACCCTGAGGCAGGGCCATATTCGAGGGCAGCAGCAAATACTTGGTACCTATCAGATTTAAAAAACGGGCATTGGTCAGGTTTCTAAGTTGTGGTCCCCCCAGCAGGTCGTCGTACCAGCGCAGCTGATTGCCGTGATAACCGGTGACAACTTCAATTCCAAACAAAGGCAGCATCACTTTCGGAATGTCACGGGTCAGATTAAGAACCCGGAATTTACCCTGCTGCTGCGTGAAGAAATTGGTGACCTGATTGGGCTTGAAATAATTATCAGGATCGACCACGTCAATGAAGCGAGCGTTAAAACGGACGCCATCGATTACAGGCAAAAGTATCAGCGCCGAGATTATTGTAATGGCAGTTCGGCCAGTTAGATAAAGCCAGATGAACAACGCCGCTAAAAACGTAAACAGGAACCCGAACCAGGCTCCGCTTTGTATCGCCGGAAGATTCCGGTAAGCCAGGTCAAGTTTACTGACGCCCTGCCCTACCAGAGTGGTAGAAGCTTCACTGTAGAAAAATGATGTCCAGATTGAGAGCATGGAGTTACCGGCAGTTCCAAATAGAAAGGCCAGCACAAATAAGAAAGCAGGGAAGCCGAACAATATATAATATAGTTTTTTTCTAAGCTCAGGGGAGTCGGAATTTTTCCATTCGATAATTCTTTGTATTCCCATACCCGCTATTAGAGAAATACTGAAGGCAAAGAGAAACATAATCATGCTTGGCGCTCTGAGCGAACTTACCTTTGGTATCAGCCAGAAAAATATTTTAAAAACAGGGGTCGTAGCGCCAAGTCCATAGAGCAGAGCAAACAGCGCCAGCCCTCCAAAGAAATAGCGCTCTCTCCTGCGGGCAAAGAACATGCCTATCAGAGCCAGAAACAGAGGCACAACCCCGACTGTCTCGGAATTATCTTTGAAGGCATTTTTGCCCCAGTAAACAGTTTTTACGGTTTTGGAAGATGTTCCGGCAAATTCGGGAATGATTTGAGAGAAAACATCCTCTTCATGCAAAGACCACGATGTGGCCCAGTCCCAGCCTCTTTTTGTATCTGCTCTGGGAGAGAATTCTGTGGTATAGACATAGCCGGGATAAAACTGAATCGCCGAGAGCAACAGGGCAATGACAACCGCATACGTAATCAGCAGTGCCGGACGCACGACTACTGCGAATGATTTTGTCTCCCACCAGAGCATAATAATCCGGTAGGCAGCATAAAAGCTTACAGCCCAGAGAGTGAAGTAAGACATTTGAGGATGGGGCGAGAGAATTATGATACCAATCACCAGCCCCAGCATACTGAAGTTAAAAAACGGTCTTTTCTCAAAACCGCGGTCCAGAAAGAGCATCACCAGAGGAAAAAGGGTGGTTACAAAAATCTTACCGTCATGTCCTGGCGCCACCATCGAAATCAGATAGGCGGAAAACATATAGCTTGCTGCCGTAAATAGCGAGGCTGTTTTGCCCAGCTTGAATTGTCGGGCCGCGAGATACATGAACATGCCAGCTGCAAAAATATGAAGAAACAGGTTGAAGCCAAGCATGTAAGTCAACGAACCGAAAAACTTCAGTATTGAGAAAGGGTAGAAAATGTCCCCGTTAAAGGCATCGACATAGGGCATACCACCGAATATGTACGGGTTCCATTTGGGAATTTCGCCGAACTGATTGAAGTGGTCAATGTAAAACGATCTAAGGAAGACTCCGGCATTAATAGTGTCGGAGCCATAAAGCATTTTGCCCGAGAACAGAAAATCGCCAAACAGAATCACCAGAGCCATGAACATGACGGCAAATACTGTCGGAACGTAATACGGCGAGTCTTCAATTGATATCTTCTTACGCGTCATTTTTTTCAGCCCGGTCGTTACTCTTTCACTTTCAGAATGAAAGTAAACTGATAAGTGTACTTGAGCGGAAGAAAAAACCAGCCCAGTCTGACCAGCCAGTTACTTTTGCGAGCATGAAAACTGTCAGGACAAACCGCTATAATCTCGAAACCAGCCTCTTTTATCATCTTTCGCCATTCTGTCAGAGACAGCAAAGTTTCGCTGATGTCCTGCTGGGCTGTGCCCGCGTCGCGCTTAATTTTCCAGAGCAGGAAATCCTTGTTTGGCACAACGATGCAAAGCCTCGCCTCAGGCAAGGCCACCCGTTTCATTTCGGTCAGTCCTCCGGGTATATCGAGGAAATGCTCCAGTACCCCGATACAGGTCACGTAATCAAATTTAGCTGCCTCATGTGGGATCTCTTCACCGATCCCCACCCGGATGTCAGAATTTGGTGAATTGGCCTGGGCAAGTTTTACTCCTTCCGGCGAGATATCAAGGCCAAAAGTATCCAAACCGCGTTCATCAGCCATCGAAAGCAAGTAACCTGTTCCCGGTCCAATATCGAGGAGCTTCTTACGGCTGCCGGATTGCTGTTTCCCCACACCGAGCAAATCCAAAAAAATATGGTAACTCTCACGGGGACGCCAGGATTCGTTACCGCGAGAAGCATGATGCCGATCATACCACTCACTAATTTCTGTTCTATTCGTCATAGCAACTTTCAAAACCTTTAGAAATTTCTAGTCAGCCGTTAAACCTAATAGCAAAATCACATTATACATACGAAAAAAACAGCCCGGCAAACAGTATCCATAGAGGCTCTATGTCAGCTCTGTTTCCTCAACGCCAGTGCCAGAGCTGCCGCCAGGCTATCGAGCAGCAGCGACCAGACGCGGGCCACAACCACCATTGCCGGAGCAATTGGTCCCAGAAAAGGAACCAGAAGCAGCTGCATTATCAACTCCCGAGGTCCGATACCACCTGGTGCAAAAATAGCCAGGTATCCGATCTGGTGAGCCAAAATGAAAATTCCAATGGCCGCAACTGGTCCAACCTTCATGCTCGCTGAAACAGATAGTGTCAACAGCCAGAATGCCAGGCCGTAAACCGCCCAAGCCAGACAGAAGCCAAGAAAAATTTTCAGGGCCGTCCATTTTTCAATTACCAATTCAATTGCCGGCCGCTTCATTTTACCAAGAATCCAGTTGATTTTCGAAATAGCTTTTCGCGGGAAGAATACGATGTAACCTGATATCAGCAACATAGCCAGGCCCAAAGCCCAGCCTGATTCCTGGCTGAGCAACGCTACCTGGTCGGTAAGAATCCTTGATTCGAATTGGGCCGCCACCAGAAACACCAGCGCCGATGCCGGCAGAGAAAACATTTGCATTAAGACAAAAGAAGCGCCCGCCTTATCGATTGAAATTCCTTCCTTCTTGGTAAGATATAAAATACCAAACAGCTGCCAGACCTTGCCGGGAATATATCGACCCAGGTTAGCCAGATATAGAATCCGAAAAGCGGTCGGGCCGCTGATATCGTGTCCCAGGCAGCGGATTATCGGTCTCCAGAGATTAGAGTGGAGATAAAGCGCAAAAATTCCCAGGATGAGCGACGCCACAGCCCAGACAGGATCGAGCTGCCATTGATAAGCCTTGATACCAGGCCAGTGCTCCTGGAACTGACGAAACACGAAAAATAGTACCAGGGCAGTCAATGCGAGTTTGGCGGTTGTGCTAAGAAATCTTTTCATCTTAGAGAAGAGGGATGAGTGTAGTCGGCCATACAACTGGACATTTGCGTATGAATTTTGCTTTCGATGTTCAAGTTTTATCAACTAAGTCCCACTCTTGGGCAACCTCTTGAAAGAATAAATAACTCCAAAAGTTGTGTCAACTACATTGTAGGTTCAGCAACGGCGTTTTCCACGTTCCCCGCAGTTTACTTCTTTATTCAATTGAATATAGACGGCTTTTAGGCTATTTTCGGGTAATAATTTAGACCGGAGCTTAGCCGATAAATATGTTTAGGAAAATTAAACAGGGACAGCTATGACTTTACAAGAGCGAATTAGAAAACTTAAAAAAGCTTTAAGCGAGCGCATACTGGTGCTCGACGGGGCTATGGGCACTATGATTCAATCTCCTAATCTCAGTGAAGCTGATTTTCGTGGAGAAAGATTCGCTGATCACCCTCAGGATTTAAAAGGGAATAACGATTTACTTTGCCTGACTCAACCGAAAATTATTGAAAATATCCACATAGCCTATCTT